>NZ_JBEPWZ010000166.1:0-6406 GCF_041642155.1 Fodinibius sp. | reverse complement strand
GCCGGTGGATTTGTTCCTTAAGCCTGTCCTCACGCGGAAGATGCCTCGCATCCATTCCCAGCACGCGCAACCCTGCTTCCAGCCGTTCCATATGCTTTTTAAAGAGCAGGGTCTGTCCCCCATACACCCGAAGGGTTTCAAAGGTCCCGTCGCCGTACATCAGTCCCCGCGAAGCCGCACCGGCAACGGGTTCTTTGGCCGGTGTCAACTTGCCGTCGTAAATAATCCATCCGTTATTTTCGCCTGTCATCCATTATCGTCCTTAAGCTGTCAAATTTAACCTCATCCATAGATCCTGTCAAAACAAATTCAAGCGTGCCTTCCGGCGTATAGAGCAAATATGTGGGTACTCCCGGTATATGAAAAGCAGAAAACTGCTGGGAACCCGCTACATGGTAAAAGGGATACTCATGCTCTCTTGCATACGAGAGGGCCTCCTCTTTCTGGAGTCCCACCGCGGCCGCGATAACAGCCAGCCGTTCGCCATACTCCTTTTTCAACTTTGCTAATCGGCGGTGTGCATGAATGGAGCGATCCGACCAGTTCGACCAAAAATGAAGCAGCACAAAGCGATCACTAAAATCAGTGATGCTGATACTTTCCGAGGTATCTACCAGGGGCCAGGCGACCGTTTGTAAGGAGTCTTGCTGCATAATCCGCTCTTTAAAATCAGAACGTTTGTTCTGTTGGCTGCTTATCGTAAAATAGGCAATAAACGAGGCAGCAATGACAGCTACAACGGCTAAAAAAGTATTGAAATATTTGGGATCTAACCTCATTTTTGGTCCTGTTCTGGACTTAAGACAGCACCTGAAATCGGGGGCAGGTTTATTACGACATATTCCCCCTCGATTTCCACACGGGTATCGGTCAGCAGGTTTTCCAGATGCTTTTTATCCGGTATTTCAAATTCGTCAAGCGGAATCCGCATATTTTGGGATTTATCGGAGCGATTCAGCGCAATGATGGCAAATTTCTGATGATTCAGAACGCGTGCGAATGCAAAAGTATCCTTGTCGTCCTCTACATTCAACGGCTGGAAGGCCCCGTTCTGCAGTGCCAGATGCTCATTACGAATTTCGCCCAGTTTTTGATACCATTTGAAGAGTTTGAAGTCAAAATTATTATCGTCGGCGGGACGTTCTTTTCCCATCGGATGCATCTTTTCCGGCTCATAATCGTATTCAGGCCATACCATCGGCTTGCGGTCGTCAGGATCGCCCGCCCCCCACATGCCGGCTTCCGTGCCGTAATAAATCATGGGAGCTCCAACATACGTATATTGAAAGAGCGCAATCAGTTTTTGAATGCGACGTTCCCCGGTATCGGGCTTCCGGACGTCAAAGCCCATCTCCGGCCTTCCGCCTTCATTATACTTCCGTCCCGGATTGACGATCATTGAAGCCAGGCGCGGGGTATCGTGACTGTCCATCAGGTTCTGCATCACAAAAGAAGCTTCTTCGGGAAAACTTTTGCGTCCTTTCTTTAGTATATTTAAAAATTCGCTGGGGGATAACGCCCGGTCGATCATATATTTCTGCACGGCTTTCGCAAAAGGATAGTTCATAGCAGCATTAAACAGATCCCCGCTCACCCATTCTTTGGATTTATCAGACCATATTTCACCCACCGTATATGCCTGTGGATTAATGTCCCGGACCAGTGCATTCCATTCTCTCCAAAACCCTTTTCCCACCTCTTCAGGGACATCGAGCCGCCAGCCGTCTACTCCGTCCGAGGGGTCGCCGTCGCCATCAGGATCCATCCAGCGGCGGGTGATATCAAAGATATGTTGTCGCACCGGTTGAATCAGCGTATTATCAACTTCTTTCCACTCGGGCAATGCCTTATGTCCCCACCACCCGGCATAATCAAATTCAGTGTCACTGTCGGGATCTTTAAACGATTTGACCGCATACCAATTGCTGTAAGGAGACTCCCGCTGATTTTCTGTCAGATCCCGAAACGCCCAAAAATCGGTCCCGGTATGATTAAAAACGCCATCGATGATGATCTTCAACCCCCGGTCATGGACCTCTTCTATGAGCTCCAGAAAAAGACGGTCGGCGGAAGTCCATTGCCAGGTCTCCGGATCCAGCGGATCTTCCCGCTCCATGATACGCACATCACCTTTGGGGTCGGGACCAAAGAAGCGATCCACGTGGTGATAGCAGCTACTGTCGTACTTGTGCAGTGAAACGGCATCAAAAACAGGATTCAGATAAATCGCCCCTACACCCAGCTCCTGCAGATAATCCAGTTTGTCAATAATACCCTGCAGATCGCCTCCGTAGCGGCGGTGATAAACGCCGTCAAGGAAACGGTCTCCCAGTGATTTTTCCCAATCGGTGCGGTCATACCAATCCGAGGTCCATGGACTAACTTTCCATCCATCGGGACCGCAAATCCGGTCTGCCGCCGGATCGTTCGAGGGATCACCGTTTCGGAATCGCTCGGGAAATATTTGATACCAGATAACATGCTTAGCCCATTCGGGAGTTTGGTAGGAGCGCTCCGTGGGAGATCCGTTCCCTCTTTCCGTTTTGAAATCAACCTGTTCAGTTAACATAGGTCTGAAATTTAATTAAATATCCGTTACATGTTGAGCAGTGGTTATATATCTATCGTTTCACCACATGCTCAACGGATTAAATAGAGATAATATTGGCGACACGCATGAGCTCCCGATCCATTTCGGGATTTCGTTTGGTTGCCTGTTCAAAATCAGTAAATTCCACTTTGCGATTCCGTACCCCCGCCATCACACCGTGACGGCCCTTTCTGAGGGCTTCAATAGCCGTTACTCCCAGCCGGCTCGCCAGTACCCGGTCGGTACAACTGGGACGTCCCCCCCGCTGAACATGACCCAGGATGGTCACTTTGGTCTCGTACCGGTCACCAAAACGTTCCCGCACCTTCTCTTCGATATCATAGACATTTGCATTTTTATCGCCCTCGGCAACAATCACCAGGCGTGAACTTTTTTTTCGCTGTGAAGTTCGTTCCAGCGACTCAAACAGCTGCTCCACCCCCCGGTCTTTTTCCGGGATGAGAATTTCTTCAGCCCCGGCTCCAATACCCGAATACATGGCAATGAATCCCGCATCACGTCCCATCACCTCAACAAAAAAGAGGCGGTTATGTGATGTTGCGGTGTCTCTTATTTTATCAACCGCTTCGACCACCGTATTGACAGCCGTATCAAAGCCCACGGTAAAGTCCGTGCCAAAAATATCATTGTCTATGGTTCCCGGAATACCGACAATGGGAAAATCAAACATATTCCCAAATTCCATCGCTCCCTTGAAGGTTCCGTCCCCTCCAATTACAACCAAAGCGTCCAGTTGATGTTCTTTAACGTTTTCCCAGGCTTTTTTCATGCCCTCATCCGTTTTAAATTCATTGCTCCGGGCGGATTTTAAAATCGTTCCTCCCTGATGGATAATATGCTTCACGGAACCGGCATGCATCTCGCAGATATCATTGTTGATAAATCCATCATACCCGTGCCGTATTCCAAACGGGGTTATATGATAATATACGGAAGCCCGAACGACTGCTCGAATCCCTGCATTCATGCCCGGGGCGTCTCCTCCCGAAGTCAACACTCCAATTCGTTTAATTTGGCGTTCTTTAGATGACATAAATTGATCCTAAATAATGTTTGTTAACCTTTTGTGTCTGATATCTTCGCGGTTTAGACCGGCGAACGAGTTCTGGCACATAGTTCTGCTGAACCAATGCTGAAGACCTCTCCCCGAGGTTGCCGAGTAATAATTTTGTGTCCTTGCTGCCCATCTATGCCTCGGCCGGCGCATCGCAGAAAGTTCTATATATTCGGATAGCTGTACATCGCCATTTCCCATGAAAGGGCTATGAATCTGCTTCTTCATAGCCGACAGTGCGCACATCGTCGATCTATTAATCTTTTAATTAAACGAAATGCAGGCTCTTCAGGTTTGATATCCGTCCGGCGGACTTTATCGTATATCGTTTGGGACAATTTGGATCTACTTCGTTATGGAATTCTTGGGATAATAATGAAAGCGCTAACAGATATCAACAGAAACTCAATCATCAAATATCCCCAATTAACTGGTGACACTGGTTTTTAATTTCCATATCATCTACCGTTAAAACAGGCAGGTCTATAGCCGCCTGGCAGGTTTCAATAGCCTGTTTATCCCTGCCCAGCTCTTCATACACCCGGGCCAAGTCGTAATAATAACGTGCATATTGCCCCTCCAGGGAAATCGCCTTCTCAATGTATTCCGCTGCTTTTTCATTGCTCGCATTACCGGGGACCCCTCCAAAAAGAGTATTGGCGGCAAGGCGCTCAACCCAGCTCAAATTGGCAACCTTAAAATGCCAGCGTCCCAATACGTGCCAGGCCCCTGCGTTGGTACTGTCATAACTGATGGCCCGGTCTGCATACTTTTTGATAGCCCGGGACGCCGCGACACGGTCCCTCGCTCCCGAAATCAGGGCTTTCCGTCCCATTGCTACGGACATGACAAAATTAGACTGCGAATCGGTAGAATCTACAGCCAGTGCTTTTTCAGCCAACTCAATAGCCCGATTAAAATAATCTTCCTGATTCGCTTCCTCATCCAGCCGGTTTCCAATCCGTGAATACAGAAAACTGCTTCTCCACAGCGCTTTATAGTGATCGGGCTCTTGCTCCAGTACCTGGTCATACAGTTCCAGACTCTGTTCTTCCTGATATTCCGCGTAGAGCGAATCAGCCTTGTGAATTATGGGATCGAGTTCTTGCGCTATGAAAGTAGCAGGCAAAAAAGCCAGGCTGAATATCACTAATAAAACCGATTTTACAAATCTCATAAACACACATTATTAAGTTACCTAAACCCTGCTTCCGACCCCGGGCGTTTGAAGAAAAAGGGACGTGATAGTTGCCCGAATCCCGAAGAGGATCTTACAAACGCTGCAGGCTTTTACAGATATCCTGTTCATAGAAATACAGCTTCGCCTTCTCTTTCATTCAATAAGTTATACTGAAATACCCATGTCAAGGATACAATTTGTATGGGCCACAGCTTTTTACTACCTATGATACGGAAACGGGTACATCTGTGACTATTTTTTTATGTTTCCATCGCTGTCGACATAATAAACATTTTCTACGGCATTATGCTGTTCAATCGGATATATGATTTTACGATCCTCCACGGCTGTTATTAGCAGTTCTTCACTATCGGGTCTCACGTCCATTTCCGTTGAGATATGTTCCTTTAGATTTTTTCGATACGCACCCACACTTTCGGCATGCCGTAATTTTTCATTCTTGAATGTGGCTAAAAAAAGTTTCTCGTCCCGGTACATCGAGACGCGGGTATGCAGAATCCATAACATCTTGACATCGTAAAAAGAGGTCTGTGCTAATACCCTGAGGGTATATGGACTGCTTTCGAAAGATTGTTCGCTAAAGCAGGTCGTTGTATCGGACTCACTCCATTTGGCAATGTTTAGCGAATCGATGGCAAATGGTGGGGTAAGCGCGCGAGATGCCGAGCAGTCTGAAAGGCCTTTCAGCCGCGCAGTCAGCCCAACTTTTCGATTACGCGCAACTTCTTGCTCCTGATCAGCCTGACTGGAGAATGAACGATAGTTCTCAGAATTCACATACTGCCGGTCGACCAGTTCCCCGTTTGACTGGTCCCCGGAGTGCTCGCACCCCACAAGGCCGGTAAAGACCATAAAAACAACCAGGTAAACAACCACATGACTTGTCATAACGGTATGCTCTTTCCTTAATAGAGGCCTTCTATGTTGCAAAACCGTTGTTTTGCCCAATCTCTGCATTTTCGCGATTTCTACATCTTTATACATCGTCTACATATACTGTGCACTGTGGTTTGGAAATCACTCAGGAGTTGGTATGGAACAAAGCCCCTGGTTTTTCAAAACCCTCCTACACTCCTTAAATAAGCCCGGGGGCACGCTACCGAGCTTCTTCAACGGTTCCCTTTTTTCCATAGTTGCGCATAATGTAGTCATCCAGAATTTCACGAAATTCCCGGGCGATGTGGTCTCCTCTGAGCGTAGTGTGATGCTCTCCATCCATATAGACCGGAGCCTTGGGTTCCTCGAAGGTACCGGGCAGCGAAATGCCGATGTTGGCATTTCTCGATTCTCCGGGACCGTTGACCACACAGCCCATTACGGCTACATTCATCTCTTCCACACCGGGATACAGTTCGCGCCAGACCGGCATCATTTCACGCAGATACTGTTGGATTTCATCCGCCAGTTCCTGGAAGTAGGTGCTGTTCGTCCGCCCGCACCCCGGACAGGCGGTCACCTGGGGAACAAAGCTGCGAATGCCCAGGGATTGCAACACCTGTTGACATACCCGAACTTCTTCAGCCCGGTCGCCGCCGGGTTT
>NZ_JBEPWZ010000165.1:0-6443 GCF_041642155.1 Fodinibius sp. | reverse complement strand
ATCATAACCTAAAACAAAAGCGTTACATTCCCTGCCTATTTATTCTTCTGCCAGACGGTAAATATTGCCATCAAAGGCGCAGATATACAACTCGTTGTCCGAATCCACTCCAAATGACGAAATGCCTCCGGCGTCCGTATGGACAAGTTCGGTATTGCCGGGATTATCCATATCAGAATAGTCAAGCGCCCATATCCTTCCCGATGCATAATCAGCATAAATATATTGCCCTTCCAAACGGTCCAGAGACGGGCCCCGGTAGACAAAACCACCGGTGATGGAAACATCGCCTTCGCTCCGGTCGTATTCCCAGATGGGAAGTTCCAGACCCGACTGGTCACAACCGGACTTGGGACTGAAACAGTGCTTGCCTTCCATGATATTCCAGCCGTAATTGCCTCCCTTTTCGACAATATCGATCTCTTCATAGCTGTTTTGTCCCACATCGCCGGCCCACAACCAGTCGGTATCAGGATCAAAACTAAACCGCCATACATTGCGCAGGCCATAGGCATAGATTTCCTCCCGGTACCCTTCTTCGTTACCCGCGAAAGGATTATCTTCGGGAATAGCGTAGTTCATACCATTTGCCCGCCCATCCACATCAATACGGAGAATGGTCCCGAGCAGCGTTGAGCGGTCCTGTCCGTTGTCCTCGGGATCGCCGCCGGAGCCGCCGTCTCCAACCGCTATGTAGAGATAGCCGTCCGGACCGAAGGAAACCTGTCCCCCATTATGATTGCCAAAAGGCTGGTCGAACGACAGCAACACCTGTTCGGTGGATTTCACCGCCTGGTCCGGGTCATCGGGAGAGACCTCGAACCGGGAAACATGAGTCTTTGAATCGTGCGTGGTATAATTGACGTAAAAATAACCGTTATCCTCGTAGTCCGGATGAAATGCCAGTCCCAACAGCCCCTCTTCATTGCCGGCATCATCAACCTGCTCTTCAATATCCAGAAAAGTGCTTGCACTTTCTACATCAGCGTTATTGGGAAAAACAGAAATAATACCCCGTTGCTCAACGACAAAAAGGCGGTCGCTGCCGTCCCCCGGGTGCTGGAGGTCCACCGGACGCGTGAATTCCAGGGCCGGAAAAGCTTCGACAATATCATAGGACCCATTGTTCGGCGGAACCTCTCCATTACCGGGTTCGTTATCCACACAACCGATCGAAATCATGAAGAAGGCTATCAATATCGTATACATAGGTGAGGGGGATTTCATAATCAATGTTTTGAGTAAATTACAGGTTTAACAAGCAAGATCCCTGCCGTGGACTCAGCCTCTCACTGCAGAGCTTACCTTCGGCTGAGGCAGGCATCGGTACAAGCAGAAAATGGAAATAATTCTCTCAATTTCCTAATGCTCTGCTTCTAAAAACCATATTTAACAAGGTGTTTTGGTCCATCGTGATCGCAGAATCCGTCTTCGGGATACTTGGCATGTGGATTTTCTCCAGGGGCGGATCGGAGGAGAAGAAAGTTTAAAAGGATTACTCGCTACAGCTTACATTCTCCTGCTGCTCGTCCCAGCACGCTTTTTCGCCGCTATTAATATCGGGAGCAATAACCGATCCGGCTTTCGTATCCGCGTTCCACGCTATAATCGTGATCGTGTCTTCACCGGCATCATAATACTCAACACTCTTATCCGCACCGTCAACGCTATAATCGATATAACTGCCGGCTGCTACCGAACGGTCTGAAAAAATATCAAGCCGCAGCTCTACCTGTTCTTCCTCCGGTATGCTCCAGTTGATTTCTGAAAGCTGCTGAGCGTTCTCCGGATCCTGCAGGCTGTTGTGCGTCCATGTTCCTTGTTGCCCCCCGTTCTTGGTGGTCCCCCCAAACAGCAAATGGTTTTCAAGTTCCAAATGATCGGCCGTGACGAAAAAGGACCAGTTTACGATGGAAGAAGCGACCCGTTCGGCCACAAGCCGTACGGCAAAGTCGCCAGTATTGGCCGTGTATGAATAATTCCATTCCCACTGCTGTTTATCATTGAGCTGAGCGACCGTATCACCCGCTGCCATTAAGAGGTTTTTGGGGGTTAGGAGATTGGTATCAATCACCTTCTTTATAATACCGGCCCGGAATACCGCTTGAATGTAATGATCATTGGATTGGGTTGTTGCGGACTTAGCGTGGGTGCTTCCGGTAAGGGTAGACATATTAACATCCATGGATGTTACCGGTGGAAGCTCAGGCGGTTCATCGGTAAAGGTCGAAGGGTCATCGGAACAGGAAACGAACAGCAGACAGGTAACGGTAAATAATAACAGTCGCTTAAGCATCATTATGGTGTGATTATATATGTCAGGTTTATGTTTTGAGTATACATAATGCATACCGCCTTTTTTTCCATTTGTTCTCTTATATCTATTAACTACACCAAACTATTAAGAAAACTTTGCAATACCATTCTCTTGGTGAATAACCCGGGTTATTATGGGGTGGTTTTGACTCCGCTCAGTGGTTGAAACTGACCAAAATTCCTGGTTTTACAAAATCCTACATCAGGTTAGCTGAACTGTTCTACGGCCGTATTAATGGTCTCCAGGGTACTCCGGAGAAGGCCCCGCTCAATAATCAGGGGAGGAGCCAGCCGCACCAGGGTATCGGAATGCAGGGTCCACCCCAGAATAATGCCACGCTCCAGGCAACTTTTTACTACTTGTTGCGTCAGTTCACGATCTTTGAGTTCCATACCCAGCATGGCTCCCCGACCCCGTATTTCGGTGATAGCCTCAGCTGTTAAAATGTCCCGAACGGTGTGCTCTATCATTTCTGTGCGCTTTTCAAAATTACCCTTCAGCAATTCAGTCAGCGTAGCATAAGCCGCAGCGCACGATACCGGGTGTCCCCCAAACGTCGTTACATGATTCAGCGGCGGATCGTGCATAAAGGAAGTAAAAATTTCCGTCGACGATACAAACGCCCCCATCGGCATACCGCCTCCCATCGCTTTTGCCAGGCATAAAATATCCGGGGTTGCTTCATACTGCTGGAAGGCAAACAGCGAGCCTGTTCGATAAAAGCCGGTCTGTATTTCATCAAAAATGAGCAGGGCTCCCGTCTCATCGCAGCGGCGGCGAACGGCCTTCAGCCACGCCTGTTCAGCGGGGATGATCCCTCCCTCTCCCTGGATCGGTTCTAAAATGACTGCTGCGGTATCCCTGTCAACAGTGTCCAGCTTGCGGTGATCATTAAATTTTAGGAAATGCACATCGGGCAGCAGCGGCAGGTACGGATCGCGGTAGACATCACGTCCCGTCACGCTCAGCGAGCCATGGGTATCCCCGTGATAGCCGTGACGGAATCCGACCAGTTTATGCCGGCCGGTATGTTTTTTTGCCAGCTTGAGCGCTCCTTCATTGGCTTCGGTGCCGCTGTTTACAAAATAAACGCGATCCAGCGAAGCGGGCAGCTGGGAGGTCAGCAGCCCGGCATAAGACGACTGGGGTTCCTGGATAAACTCCCCGTACACCATCACATGCAGATGCCGGTCAACCTGCTGTTTAACCGCTTCAACGACGCTGGGATGCCGGTGACCCAGGCTGCTTACGGCAATGCCGGATATGAAATCCACATATCGTTTTCCCTCGGCAGTATAAATAAACGGACCTTCGGCTCGTTCCACTTCCAAACCCATCGGAGCATCACTGGTTTGGGCTACATGTTTATAGAAGGAATCGATATTATTATTCACAGTTGTATATTATTTTTTAACAATTGCCGTTAATCCGTATTCTCACGGAGAAAATAGACAGAGGCCACGGCCTTCTTTCCATCTGGAGAGGCGGACAGGTGAACGTACAAACGTGTTCTGCATAGCGAATTTTTGAAGCTCAGCCTAGCCATCGGCCCTCTTACGTAATTATTTCAGGGCGTAATTTTAGTTTATGTCCAAAAATAACGATAATTCACAGCTATTTGGAGATTGAGCACCGTTCCATTTTTAGTTGTGAGAAATCCGGGCTAATGGGTATAATATAAGACATTGAGCGCTCAGCTTCTTACCGGAAGAGACTAACCCTAATTTTCAATAACTGGCTGGCCCTCTGATGCCCGCGATAAATTAATTTTTTTATGAACATGACTATTAAGCATCTTATGTGTTTGAAAAATATTTTTATAGCCGGTTCTCTGCTTTGCCTGGCAGTTGTAACGACGGCGTTGCTGCCGCTGGAAAATGATGCCGATGTTACGGTGTCTGATGAAGAATGGATCTCCCTGTTTAACGGGGAAGACCTGGAGGGATGGACCCCGAAATTTACGGGTTACGACCCGGGAATTAATTACAATAATACCTTCCGTGTGGAAGACGGACTGCTGACGGTTTCGTACGATGAGTGGGATGAATTTAACGGGGAGTTTGGACATCTTTTTTATAAAGACTCCTTTTCCAATTATAAGATACGGGCAGAATACCGCTTTATCGGAGAACAGGTCAAGGGCGGCGAAGGCTGGGCATTGCGCAATAATGGACTGATGCTCCACGGCCAGCACCCGGAAACGATGGCAAGAGATCAGGAGTTTCCGGTCTCTGTCGAAGTGCAGCTGCTGGGCGGCAATGGAGAGGACCCGCGTTCCACGGCTAATCTCTGTACGCCCGGGACAAACGTCGTGCTGGACGGAGAACTGTTTACCCCGCACTGTACCACTTCTGATTCAAAAACCTATCATGGAGACCAGTGGGTAACGGTCGAAGTGGAAGTGCGGGGAAGCGAGATTTTTAAGCATTATGTAAATGGCGAACAGGTGATGGAATATACGGATCCGCAGTACGATGAACGCGACGAGACGGCCCAGCCTCTTATTGAGGGGACTAATTTGCTTATTGACCGCGGAACCATCTCCATACAGGCGGAAAGTCACCCTACCCAGTTTCGCATAATTGAAGTATTGCCCCTGGATGAATAACCTCTCGCTGTCTCATTTTTTACAAACCAGGTGAAGATTCAACTCGACAATCAACCCGGATAGCGGCCGACACGAATGACATATATTGCTGTTTTCATATCGCTAACGCTTATGCTTCACAGCTGTGAAAATGCTGATGATGATTCGTCGGGCGATCAGCATAAGAACGATTCGTCCTCGCACGTGCAACCCACCCAAAAAGACACCATCCCGGCAGTACCGCCCCCTGGGCGGGACCTGGCACCCGGGCAGGCCCGGGTGGAGGGTACCGTCATTTCCACCCTGCCGGGCCCGAAGGATTCCCGTCAGGTACTCCGGCTTCAGATCCGGAGCATTCTGGGATACGGTCCCTCTACCCCCCCGATCCCAGCAGGTGATACCCTTGCTATTCCTCTCAATGCAGACCCGGACTCCTTGACGAAGGGAGCAGTGATCCGTGTCCAGCTGCAGCATAATATTTCACTTAACAAGAACGACGCGAGTGCTGCATGGTCGCTGATCAATATCGAATAACAACAGGAAAAGCACCACTATGATTCAGAATAGTATACGACGTTTGTTAATAATTACCGGAATTTCTTCACTGCTGCTGTTGGCAGGGGGACTCCTGTACTTTTCGGGGTTCTCGCCTGCACCACAGGAAGATACTGGGTTAGCTGATCGTATCGAGGAGCAAATGGGCAAGATGAACCGCGCCGAGAAGAAGGCGGCCCGGTCGGAGTATTTTTTCCGGTTAATGCGCGACCCGTCGACCAACTCCATCCCTGAAAACATCCGCAACCGCGAGCTGACGTTTGCCCGCACGCTACCCACTATTCAGCAGGTACAAAGCAGGATGAAGGCCAAAGATCCCTCTTTCCAGACCGTCGATTACAGCTGGTCGCATGCCGGGCCCTTTGACGTGGGCGGACGAACCCGGGCGCTGGCGGCAGACCGTCGCAACCCGGATATCGTACTGGCCGGCGGGGTTTCCGGCGGCATGTGGAAGTCCACCAACGGGGGAGACAGCTGGAACCTGGCCACGCCCGACCTTGCCAATTTAAGCGTAACATCGGTGGCACAGGATCCGGGCAACCCCGACACTTGGTATTACGCCTCGGGCGAAATCCTCGGAAATTCGGCCAGCGCCAACAATTCCGCTCCCTATTACGGACAGGGAATCTATAAATCCACCGACAATGGCAGCACCTGGTCGCTGCTGCCCCAGGCCAGCTCAAATGTACAGGGACTGGTGGGGGCCTACAACACCATCAGCCGGGTGGCCGTCAGTCCCGCTACCAGCACTGTCTTTGTCGCCAGTAACGGCTTTGGCATTTATCGATCCACGGATGGACAATCGTTCTCGGGTCCGGTCCTCGGCACGCAGGGCGAACAGCTTTTTTGCGACGTGGCCGTGGCCGGTGACGGGACCCTCGCAGCCGTTATTTCCGAAGCCTCTTTTGACGATCAACAATCCACCGATCCCGGTTCTCCCAATCACAACCCGGGCGTATTCATCTCTACCGACGACGGACAAAA
>NZ_JBEPWZ010000164.1:0-6511 GCF_041642155.1 Fodinibius sp. | reverse complement strand
ACCACCCAGCCCCCAACATTGTACTGATTGTCACCGACGACCAGGGGTGGGGCGACCTGAGTGTCCACGGAAATACAAATGTGAGCACGCCGAATATCGATACGCTGGCCTCCCGGGGAGCGTCTTTTTCGAATTTTTACGTGAGCCCGGTGTGCTCGCCCACGCGGGCGGAACTGCTGACAGGCCGGTACCATCCGCGGGGCGGGGTGTACGGCACCTCGGCCGGGGGCGAGCGGCTGGACCTCGATGAAACCACGATCGCGGAGGTATTCAGGCGGTCCGGCTACGCAACAGGCGTTTTTGGAAAATGGCACAACGGCATGCAGTATCCCTATCATCCCAACGGCCGGGGCTTCGATGAGTTCTACGGCTTTGCCTCCGGGCACTGGGGCGATTACTTTAGTCCCTCGCTGCTGGAACGCAATGGGGAGCTGGTGCAGGGCGACGGCTACCTGCCCGACGATGTGACCAGCAAAGCCCTTGAGTTTATCGAAGACCACAGCGGGAGCGGGGATCCCTTCCTGCTGTACCTGCCCTATAATA
Source organism: Fodinibius sp. (assembly GCF_041642155.1). Lineage (NCBI taxonomy): Bacteria > Pseudomonadati > Balneolota > Balneolia > Balneolales > Balneolaceae > Fodinibius > Fodinibius sp. Next base: position 5,968 of record NZ_JBEPWZ010000164.1, on the reverse strand, counting down.
CCCCGCATTCGCCCATGCAGGTGCCCGATCGGTGGTGGAAGGCGCTTGAAGGCAGGGAGCTTACCATGCGCCACCGAGACCCCGGCAAAGAGGACCCGGCGTTTACCAGGGCTGCGCTCGCGATGGTCGAGAACATCGACTGGAATGTGGGCCGGGTGATGGCCAAGCTGCGGGAACGGGAAGTGGGCGAGCAGACGATTGTGGTGTACATGAGTGATAATGGTCCCAACAGCTGGCGCTGGAATGGCGGGATGCGGGGCCGGAAGGGATCGACCGACGAAGGAGGCGTGCGCTCGCCCCTGTTTATTCGCTGGCCGCAGGTCATTGAACCAGGAACCCAGATTTCGGGAATTGCCGCAGCCATTGACCTGCTGCCCACCCTGTCCGACCTGGCAGGAGTGGAGCTGCAGACCCGTAAGCCGGTGGACGGGGTCAGCCTGCAACCCCTGCTGAGCGGGACAGAGCAGCCTCGGAAAGAGCGGCTGCTCTTTTCGCACTGGAACGGGCGGACCAGCGTGCGAAGCCCCACCTACCGGCTGGATCATGAGGGGAGGCTCTACGATATCACCGAAGACCGCGGGCAGCACCGGGATGTGTCCGGCCGTCACCCGCAGATAACGAAGACCCTGACGGATACTCTGCAGGGATGGGAGCGGGCGGTCATCCCGGAGGAGCTGGGGGAAACAAAGCGACCCTTTCCCGTGGGACACCCGGACTTCAAATATACGCAGCTGCCGGCTCGCGACGGGAGTCCGCATGGCCATATTGAACGGTCCAACCGCTTCCCGAATGCGTCGTTTTTTACCAACTGGAGAAGCACCGCTGACAGCATCAGCTGGGATGTGGAGGTGCGGGAAGCCGGCACCTACCGGGTAGAACTGTATTACACCTGTCCCCCGGCGGACCTCGGATCCGTCGTGCAGCTCTCCTTTGGGTCCGCCGCCGTCACCGACACAATCAGGCAGGCGCATGATCCCCCGCTTCGGGGAATGGAGCACGACCGGGTGGAGCGGATCGAATCGTATGTCAAAGATTTTAAACCGCTTGAAATGGGGATGATAACCCTGCCCGAGGGCCGGGGACCCCTGGTGCTGCAGGCACTTGAGATTCCGGGCGATGCTGTCATGGATTTCAGAACACTTATGCTAACCAGAATAGATTAGGTTTTAATGGTTGCAAAACACGGGAAAAGGCTTTGGAAAGCCAGGATTCTATTTTGCTTGGGCTAATGACATATAATAACAATCCAGAAGACTGAAGTTGCTACACGTATTGCCTCGCAAGACATGATGCTGCCCGTATAATTTCATATAGAATTAAACTGATTAAGATGATTGATCATATAAAATGTATCTGTTCAAGTCTCCTCATCCTCGTTTTATGCCTGTTATTATTTCCCGCCATGTTGCAGGGACAGGAAAAGCCTAATGTTGTGTTAATTATTGCGGATGATTTAAACACCCGGATCGGTCCGTATATGGATATTGACGACCACACGCCGAACCTTGACCGGCTGGCCCGGGAGGGCGTTCGATTTACCAGGGCATACTCGCAATACCCGATATGCGGTCCCTCGCGCGCTTCGCTCATGAGTGGATTGTATCCCGAAACAAACGGGGTTCTTGGTAATTCCACGCAGCTCGGCAGCTATAAAAAGAAAACACCCGCTCTTTCAGATCATCCTTCGATGGCGGGCTTCTTTCGCCAGCAAGGGTATTATACCGCCCGGGTGTCTAAAATATTTCATATGGGCGTGCCCGGTGGTATTGAGCGGGGCGGTGCCGGGGGCGATGATCCCGATTCATGGGATTATGCCTATAATGTGATGGGACCTGAGACGCTGGGACCGGGACAGCTGGAGTTGCTTTCCCCGGATAATCATCACTATGGTGGTAACTTTTCGCGCATGATTATTGCAGACAGTATGAAACACACCCAGACCGATTACCTGGCTGCCAGTCAGGCTATCGCTATTTTGGAAAATCGGACGGGCGATATCGCAGAGGGAGCAACAAATTTAGTGCGGGAAAAACCGGATGCTCCCTTTTTTCTTGCCGTTGGGTTTGTCCGGCCCCACGTTCCTTTTATTGCGCCGAGAAGTTCTTTTCAACCCTATCCGGAGGAGGAGGTTGTGTTGCCTCCCGGCAAGGTGGATGAAAATGTTCCCGACCAGGCCCTCAGGCAGCAAAATGAGAACAAGTTCGGCATGAATGAATGGCAAAAAAAGCAGGTGATCAGCGGGTATATGGCAAGTGTGCGATTTATGGATCGGCAGGTGGGACGTGTTCTCGATGCGCTTGACCGGCTTGGGGTCAGGGAAGAAACAATCGTGGTTTTTCTGTCAGATCACGGTTATAACCTGGGTGAACATGACAGCTGGTCAAAGATCAGTCTGTGGGAAGGCAGCGTGCGAGCCCCCCTTATTATATCGGTGCCGGGAAGAAAGTATCAAAAGAATTATGGAAAGCGTAGCCGGCAAGTTACCGAACTGATAGACCTCTATCCTACCCTGACAGACTTAACGGGCTATGCCGGGGAAGTTCCGGACATACTGCAGGGAAGAAGCCTGGTGAGGCATCTGACAGAAAAGGAGCCCGGGCTTACAGAACGTTCGGCTTATACCGTTTCCTACCAGGGGAATGCTGCTTCAATCAGGACGGAAAGATGGAGATATACGAGGTGGGGGGAAGAGGTTCAGGCTCATAACGAAGAGCTGTATGATCATAAAAACGATCCGGAAGAATATGACAACCTGGCCGGTAATCCCGAGTACAGGGATGTCCTCGAAAAAATGAGGAAAACCTTCAATGTAAAGCAGCAGGAGGTACAGAATGTTAGCTTTCGTAAATAATACGGGTTAAGCATATGTGAGAAGATTGAATGTGTGAAAATGCAGAGATTGGCCAAAAGAGCAGTTTCCAAAGGGTTTCTTCAAGCGGCAGGACGTACAGGGGGTTCGTTTTCGTGGAAAGTCCCATAAATAACTTGAGGCTTTGCAAAACCCCGCTGTCATCCTTAACGTAGCTGAAGGAATCTCCCTTTAAAAGCCCCAGCTGTTAGTTGGATTTTTAAAATAGGCTCAAAATGACAAACTCAATGGTTTTTCAAAGGTATTATAAAAAAGAGGACGCCCTGAATTTAGTAGATTTAAGTCCCATAAACTTATAACTAAATCCAGAGGCATCCTCTTATAAACAATTATAACCAAGTATACATAGGAATTCACTCATAACAATAGCATGATATATTATTTGCGGGGTTAGATATAATGAGTTAGATATAATGATATTTGCAGGATTAAACATATGATGAAAGGGTTGGACATATAATGAAACAATTAATTTTCAAAGGATTTGCAAGGCGCTTTTCCCTCAGCTTGTTGCTATGGGCCATGGGTATCAGCTCTGTTGCGGCACAGGAAAAAATTCCTGATAAAAAGCCGAACATCGTCTTCATCATGGCCGATGACCTGGGTCTGACCGACATTAACAGTTTTGATCCCCTGAAACGCACCTTCTATGAAACCCCGAATATCGACCGGCTCGCCGCAGAGGGGATGAAATTTTTAAACGCCTATACCAACGCCGCCAACTGTTCGCCCACGCGAGCGGCACTGGTCAGCGGACAATATTATCCGCATCAGCCGATCTACCACGTAGGCGATTCGGGTCCCGGCGCCATGATTCCCGCCGAAAATGCCCATGCGCTGCCCACTGAAAAAATAACCGAAGCCAAAATGCTGCGGCAGGGGGGGTACCACACCGCGCTGATCGGCAAATGGCATGTGGGCGATCCCCCGTCATACGGACCGGAGCAGCAGGGATACGACCACAATATCGGGGGGTACGGTGCGGGAAATCCCGGCAGCTGGGAGGGAGGCTATTTTAAACCCAATAATAATCCCCATATCGCAGATGCCCGGGAAGGGGAATACCTGACCGATTACCTGACCCGGAAAGCGATAGCGTATATAGACGACCATCGCGGGGGACCTTTTTATCTAAATCTTTCCTACTATACCCCGCACAGTCCTTTCCAGGCACCGGAGGAGCTCGTCGAAAAGTACGACCGGAAGGAGGGGGACCGGGGACATTCCCACTCCGCTTACGCGGCGATGATTGAAACGCTGGACCGGAATGTGGGTAAAATTTTGGATGCGCTTGAGAAATGGGATCTGACCCGAAACACCGTGGTCATTTTCTACTCGGATAACGGCGGGCGGGGCGGATATGGATTTTTGGGCCACGGGGAGGCCAACATTACCGACAACGCTCCCCTGAAAGGAGGGAAGGGGACCTTTTACGAAGGGGGCATCCGGGTACCGCTGATTATCCGATGGCCGGGAGTGGTTGCACCGGGATCAACAAGCCGGGAGCCGGTGATCAGCGTGGACTTCTACCCGACCTACCTGGAACTGGCCGGATTAGACACCCCCCGCAATTACCCGCTGGACGGACTCAGCCTGGTGCCTCTGCTGGAGGATCCGGAAGCCTCGCTGAAGCGGGATCATCTATACTGGCACTTTCCCGGTTACCCGAATAATGCCTGGCGAACGACGCCGGTGAGTGTGATCCGATCGGGGCCATGGAAATTGCTGAAATTCTATGAGACCAGTGATCTTCAGCTGTATAACCTGCAGGAGGACATCGGTGAAGAGCATGACCTTGCCGACAGTAGGCCGCAGCAGCGGGATAAACTGAAACGGCAGCTGGAAGAGTGGCTCGAAAAAACAGAGGCTCCCCTGCCGCAGTGGCCCTGATACCGAAAGGTCCGAATACGCGGACACCGGTTATGGCAGGAATCGGTAAATTTAATAGATTAGCCAAAAGGCAGTTTCGCAAAGCTTTCTTTAATATAAACCATAAGCAAACAGACCAATGAGAACAATCGGAAAAGGAGTATTGCTGGTACTACTATTCATGGGATTAATAAACATATGTGCGGGACAGGCCCAGTCACAGCCGCAGAATGTCATCTTTATCCTGAGCGATGACCACCGCTACGACTACATGGGTTTCCACCCGGAGAGTCCGGATTTTCTGAAGACCCCGGGCATGGACCGGATGGCCGAAGAGGGGGCGCACCTGGCCAACGCCTTTGTAACCACTTCCCTGTGTTCCCCCAGCCGGGCCTCGATCCTGACCGGGCAGTACCCGTTTCGCCACGGGGTGGTCGATAACAACAACGTGATGCCGGAAGGGACCCCGCTGTTTTCCGAGGCGCTCCAGGAGGCGGGCTACCAGACCGGCTATTTCGGCAAATGGCACATCGGCCATGCCCATGACGATCCCCAGCCGGGCTTCGACCGGTGGGTGAGCTTCCGCGGGCAGGGCGTCTACTACGATCCGACCCTGAATTTCGACGGAGAGCGCCGGCAGGTGGAGGGCTATATTACGGATTTGCTGACCGACTACACCCTCGAGTGGCTGGAGGAGGTCGACCGGGACCAGCCCTTCTTTGCGTACCTGTCTCACAAGGCGGTCCACGCTGAATTCGAGCCTGCGGAGCGTCATGAGGGGATGTATGAAGAGGCGCAGATTTCCATGCCCCAGTCGATGAAGAATATCGAATCGAACTACGAGGGCAAGCCGGACTGGGTGCGCGAGCAGCGCTATAGCTGGCACGGGGTCGAGCACATGTACCACGGTCGGGCGGACCACCCGCAGGGGATCGACGAAATCATCCCGCGCTACAGCGAGTCGCTGATGGGTGTGGACGAGAGCATCAGCCGGGTGCTGGACTATCTCCAGGAGCAGGGGCTGGCAGAAAATACGCTGGTCATCTATATGGGCGACAACGGTTTTATGCTGGGCGAGCACGGGCTGATCGACAAACGGCAGGCCTATGAGGAGTCCATGCGGGTGCCGATGCTGGCCTGGTCGCCGGGATTCATTGAGGCGGGCAGCACCATCGGGGAGAATGTGTTGAATATCGATATCACGCCCACGATCCTGGATCTGGCGGGGGG
>NZ_JBEPWZ010000163.1:0-6551 GCF_041642155.1 Fodinibius sp. | reverse complement strand
CCAGCGCTTTAAAAATACGCGGCGCATCCGTACCCAGGTCCAGTCCTTCGATTGCTCCCTTGAGCCATTGATTGGCATCCGGCGTTCGACGTCCGTTCAGCCAATCCAGTGCCATAATGCCGGTATCAACATTCTCCAATGCGGAAGCTTCCTCGGACAGTGTCACCAGCATCTTGTCACGCAGCTCCCCGGTCAGCGCCGTCTTCTGCTTTTCAGACAGCAGATCACTGTCACTGATAACCGATTCGGCCGGATCGCAAATCAAATCCCTGAACCAGGCATACACATCACCAAAAGCCGACTGTCCCGCTTCGAGTCCCACTAACCCCGGGATTACCGACCCGTCCACCTGCCCGCAAATTCCCTCCACCAGGTTGTCCTCCAAATCTTCATAGGGCGCCACTAAAATATCGCAGGTTGAAGTGCCCATGACGCGGCTCAAGTAGTACGGTTCGATCTCTCCTCCCACCGCGCCCATGTGGGCGTCAAAAGCCCCTACTCCAATGACAACCTCTTCCGAAAGCCCCAGTTTTCGGGCCCACTGCGAAGAGAGCGTGCCGGCCGGGCAGTCGGACGTATAAGTCTGCTGATACAGCCGCTCGCGGATCCCCTCCAGCAGCGGGTCGAGCCGGGTTAAAAAATCCTGGCCGGGCAGGCCGTCGAATTCTTCATTCCACATGGCCTTGTGTCCCGCCGCACAGCGGCTGCGTTTCATAGCGTGGACATCCGTTTTGCCGGTAAGCTCATAGGGAATCCAGTCGCACAGCTCGACCCACGAATAAGCCGCATTCCGTACGTTTTCGTCTTTCCGGATCGTATACAACATCTTGGCCCAGAACCACTCCGAAGAATAGATACCGCCCACGTACTTGGTATAGTCCGGGCCCTCCCAGGATTTTGCCAACTCGGTGATCTCACTCGCCTCCCTGACTGCCGTATGATCTTTCCACAAGATGAACATCGCATTGGGATTGTCAGCGAACTCCTCGTGCAGCGCCAGGGGGGCTCCTCTGTGATCCACGGCTACCGGCGTGGAGCCCGTGGTATCAACAGCGATACCTTTTACCTGCCCGGCCGTCTGCTCCGGCACCTGGGCAAGCACTTCCCTCAGCGTGTTCTCCAGTCCCTCCAGATAATCGAGGGGATGGTGCCTGAATTGATTGTTGGTGCTGTCGCAGTACAGGCCATCCGACCAGCGGCTATAGCGGTGGACCGCTTCCGCAAGCGGGTTGCCGGCGGCATCGACCAGTACCGATCGCACCGAATCCGTGCCGTAGTCGATCCCGATAATACAGTTATCCTTCTTCTTCATGGGTACGGTTGATAATTGTGGTATAGTTGACAATCATTCATTGTGCCGTTGCTCGAGGCACGCATGATAAGTGTTTAAATAACGCTTTTTAAAAAAGGCAATATACGATTGCGGGAATGAATTCAAAATCAACTCCCCTATCGTTTTATCGGTTTAAATATCAGGCTGTCCCCGTTATTGACCTTTGCCCGGTACTTTTCCTCATTAAATTTATAAAAATATGCTCCTTTTTTGGAGTATTTCTTCTGCTTCTCATCCGTTTTTACCAGCACATCCATCGACAGGATACGACGGCGGAAATTTCGCTTGTCCAGCTCCGTTTCGTAGATGGCTTCGTACAAGATCTGAAGCTCAGGCATCGTAAATTTCTCAGGCAACAACTCAAATCCAACCGGTTCATGAGAAGCCCGGTACCGCAGGCGGGATTTAGCGGCTTCAACCATTTGCGGGTGATCAAAAATGAGATCGGGCAATTCATTTATCGGAAACCAGTGGGCCCCGTATTTATCCATGAGCTCTTTGTCATGCTCCTGAATATTAATAAGCGCATAGTAAGCAATAGACACCGTTCGCTCTACCGGATCGCGGTCTACCTCACCAAATCCGTAGAGCTGCTCGAGATATACATTTTTAAGTCCGGTCAGCTTATGCAAAATACGGTCAGCAGCCTCGTCAAGGCTCTCCTCCCGTCTCAGGAACCCGCCCATGAGCGACCAGTTTCCTTTCTCGGGTTCGAAATCCCTTTTAATGAGCAACAGTTTTAATCCGCTCCGATCAAATCCAAAGATGATACAATCAAGGGCCACCAGTATTCGATCGTGTTTCTCATAGTAATTTTTCATAAAATGTGACTGTTCTTATACCTTTTTCTATTAACCCGGATTTCACATGCTCCCGCAAACGGGAAACTTCGGCGCAGCAAGCGATCCATTTTTGCCGGTTGCATCCCCTATTCGGGACGAGGAATCGGGCTAATCCTTTGTTTATTCTACCCCTATGACTATAACAGATTTTGAGGGTAAGCGCAACGTCAGCTCATTATCATCCAGGGTATAGTCTTCAAAGCTTTGGGGCGTCACCCTGTCGGGATCATCAAAGGTGTTAACGGCATCCACGTCCCCTGCCGTAAGGATACGGCTCCCGCTTATATCATCAGCATTGAATCCCTGAAAATCAACCCTTACTTCCTGTGTGTCAGTGGCGTGCAGGTTGGTCACTGTGAGATGGATCGTCCCCGTCTCATCCCGGGAGGCGGTGGCACTGATGGCCGGGAGGCGTTCCCCTTCATAGGCATAGTCAGCCGCATCCAGGTGCAGCGGCAATAGCATCGCATCGTGGTGGACGGTGTAAAAATCGAACACGTGGTAGGTTGGCGTTTTCAGCATCCGATTGCCGTCGGTCAGAATCATCGCCTGCAGCACGTTGACTGTCTGTGCAATATTAGCCAGCCGTACCCGGTCGCTGTGTTTGTTCAGGATATCCAGGGTGGTGGATGCGATGAGGGCATCCCTTATAGAATTTTGCTGCTGCAGAAATCCGGGATTGGTATCCGGGAGCGGGTCCGTCCATATCCCCCACTCGTCCACGGCCAGCGCGATTCGTTTTTCCGGATCGTATTTATCCATAATGGTGGAATGGCGGGAAACATATTCATCCATTACCAGTCCCTGCTTTAGGCCTGCAAAGTATATCGCTTCCCCAAAATCCGTGGAAGGACCTTTATCACCCCAGTCCCCCGTTGGAATGGTATAATAGTGAAGGGAAATCGCGTCCATCATCCATCCGGCCTCTTCCACCACGGTTTCTGTCCATTCGTAATTGTCGTTCGAAAACCCGCTGGCGATTTTATACAACTCATTGCCGCTGTAGTCTTTGGCAAAGGTAGCGTAGCGGCGGTAAAGATCGGCGTAATAATCGGGCTCCATATTGCCGCCACAGCCCCAGCTCTCATTCCCAATACCCCAAAATTTGACTTCCCATGCCCCCTCCTGGCCATTTTCCCGGCGCAGGTTGGCCAGTGTGCTGTTTCCCTCATAGGTCATGTATTCTATCCAGTGGGCCATCTCTTCGGGCGTCCCACTCCCAACGTTTGCAGAAATATAGGGTTCGGTATCGAGCAGTTCGGTAAGCCGCATGAATTCATGCGTGCCCACTTCATTATGTTCCTCAACCATGCCCCAGTGCGTGTTGATGCGGGTGGGACGATCTTCACGGGGACCGATGCCATCTTTCCAGTGGTATTCGTCCGCAAAACAGCCGCCGGGCCACCGCAGGTTCGGTATTTCCAGTGCCCTTAGCGCTTCCACCACATCATCCCGGAAACCATCCGTGTTGGGAATATCAGAATCCTCCCCCACCCAGAGTCCGCCGTACATGCCGGTGCCCAGGTGCTCTGAAAACTGGCCGTAAATATGGCGGCTGATTTCATTTTGGGGCTGGTCGGCATTGACCGTCATCGTGTTTTGTGCTGCCAGCGGGGCTATACTGCCGAAGCTAAGAAGAAACAGGGACAGGAGAAACGTTTGCAGGGAAATGGTCCGGAAATGATTAAAAAATGACATGGCATTATCGCAGTTATCGGGTTGAAAATTGGTAAATAGTGGTTGTCAGATAGGTTTCTCCGGGCTCTACTATTGTGGAGGGGAAATCGGGCTCATTGGGCGAATTCGGAAAATGCTGGGTCTCAAGGCAAAATCCGGAATACTGCCCGAATGGGATACCCTGCGGGCTTTCCAGGGAGCCATCCAAAAAATTACCGGTATAAAACTGTACGCCCGGTTCGGTGGTAAAAACCTTCATCTCCCGCCCGCTTTCCGGGGAATAGACCGTGGCAGCCAGTTGCAAGCTGTCGGGACTATCGTCCAGCACAAAATTGTGATCGTAGCCGTTTTCTGTTTCTTCAATCCGTTCGCCGATGGCCCGCGGCCCGGTGAAATCGAAAGGCGTGCCCTCGACATCAGCAATTTCTCCGGTGGGGATCAACTCATCGTCGACCGGCGTATACCGACTTGCGTTGAACTCCAACACGTGGGAGAGCACGTCATTGGACGGGTCGCCGGTGAGATTGAAATAGGTGTGATTTGTCAGGTTGACCGGCGTGGCTTTGGTAGTTGTAGCCTCGTACTCAATCTTCAGTTCATTGTCATCGGTGAGGGAATAAATGACCGTCACATCCAGGCGGCCGGGATACCCCTCTTCCATATCCTCGCTTACATAGGTGAGCTGCAAGGAACTGTCCGGGGTAACGGAGGCGTCCCAGAGCACATCATCGAAGCCAACTTCTCCCCCGTGCAGGTGGTTATCCCCATCATTTTGAGCAAGGGTATAGGTTTCGCCGTTGAGCTCAAATCTGCCATCGGCAATGCGGTTGCCGTAGCGGCCGATCAGCGCCCCGAAATTGGGGTGACCGCTTAAATAGTTATCGAGCGAATCGAAGCCCAAGGCTACATTTTCAAGATTTCCATCTTTATCCGGCACCCTGATAGCCGTGACGATGCCGCCATAATTGGTGATCTGCACTTCCATCCCATTCGTGTTCGTCAGGGAATAAAGCTGCACTTCCCGTCCATCTTTGAGGGTGCCAAATGGCTCCCCGGTTATCCGGTCAGGGTTTTTTGTATCCTGTTCTCCGGGGGGGCGTTCGGTTTCCTCTCCGGCGCATCCCCCCGCCATCAGTAGTATTAGCAGGGTAACAGTTATGCCGCCTATCCAATAAACACCACCTCCGTTTAGAAATAACATGGTTTTTATAATTTAGCTGTTTAATTGTGTTAAATATGGTAGCTGTTCCTCAAAATGATACTAAATCCTCTGTTCCATTTCATGAAAAATATCTGATGCCTCTATGGGAGATCACGGCATTTGTTGGATCAAGGTCTTCCCTCAACCAGTCGGTCCCAGTAGCATAATCCCGGTATGTGCTTGTGCTGTGCTGGCTGATAGATTCCGCAGCCGGCAAATGATACTGGATTTATCAAATTATTACTAGCAGAAGCTTTTTGAAAAATCAGTCCCGAAGCATCGGGAAACGTTAAGGCCAAAGGGAAGTTGGGATCGCAGCGTATAGACGATACATGAGGATTTTGAAACCGCAAAAATGCAGAGATTGGGTATAACAACGGTTGAAAAGTCCACTCGAAATGAAACGACATTTCACAAATAAAAATATTTTTCCAAAAAACGGTTGCAATATTTAAAATATATTTCATCTTTTTAGTGTACTTGTTACACTTTTACGGTTTTAACGGAAATATCATTGGGGATTTTGCAAAACCAGGAGTTTTAGTCAACATCAAAGCCTGAGCGTATTTAAAACCCTAGCATATAAGGCATACTTGAGGTTTTAAATACGTGAAAATACAGAGATGGGTCGAAAGAACGGTTTTACAGAACCCTCTATTTAAGGAAAAACAAATGACAGGAATAAGTAAGGGACCACTATGGGTCGTCTGTTTGATTCTGGCGGGGCTTGGCTGCGATGCACCCAACCAAAAAGAAGCGGATGATCAGCCACGCAACATTGAAGTCCTGTTTCTCGGGCACGACAGCGAACATCACAACAGCGCCGCCTATGCGCCTATCCTGTCCGCTGCGCTGGCAGGCGACGGCATTAATTTTTCGTACAGCGAAGACCCGGGTGATTTGAACCGGGAAAAGTTGAAGGGGTATGATGCGCTTCTCCTTTATGCCAATCATGATAAAATTTCCAACTCCCAGGAACAAGCCCTGCTGGAATTTGTGGCGAACGGCAACGGCTTTTTACCTATTCACTCGGCCAGCTTCTGTTTCAGAAATTCCGAAGACTTTGTGGATCTGGTCGGGGCCCAGTTTGAAGAGCATGGCACCGGTACTTTTACAGCGACTATTGTGAACAGCAATCACCCGGTGATGGAGGGGCTCGAGGAATTTGAAACCTGGGATGAAACCTACGTTCATAGCAGGCACAACGACGACAACCGCACGGTGTTGATGGAGCGGGAAGGAGAAGACCATACGGAACCGTGGACCTGGGTGCGTACGCATGGGGAGGGCAGGGTGTTCTATACGGCCTATGGACATGATGAGCGCACGTGGACGAAACCGGGATTCCAGGAACTGGTCAAAAACGGGATTGTGTGGTCGGTCAGCGATCAGGTCCGGAAAAACTGGGAGGCCTTTGCGTCAGCCCTGCCGGAACTTCAGTACGAGGATCGCGACAACATTCCCAATTATGAGGAGCGGGATCCCCCGCCCCGCTTTC
>NZ_JBEPWZ010000162.1:0-6627 GCF_041642155.1 Fodinibius sp. | reverse complement strand
CTCACTGGACAAAAAGGAAGAAGAACAGCAACGGGAGCAACCCAAGAAACAGCAAAAAGGCGATAAATTACTTAACAACCGGCGCGAACGAATAGACAAGTCCGATTCCGACCAGCCGGCTTTTCTCCGCAAAATCATGGATTGAAAAAAGCTGATGACGGATGAATTTGGATTGCTTTGTACTAACGAAATAAGCTGATACTCTCATATCAGTTTACCCTCCCGCTATATGCGGGATTGATTGCTAAACTATAAGGGGAGTCCTTTGATCGGGACTCCCCTTTTTTTAAAACACTTCGCTCAGCAGTTTAACCGCCATCGCCACCGCTAACACGGCAAAGCCGTATTGCAGGTAGCGGCGCTTGATCCTCAGGTTAAACAGCGCGCCCCCGAAACCGCCCAGCAGTCCCCCAACAGCAAGCGGAAAAGCGGCGCCGAAATCCACGTAACCGGTGGAAAACGAACTCAGAGTTTCGGTCTCTCCATTGAAGAAGGCCAGCTGTCCCCACCCCGAGAGCGAGATCAGGACGATCGCCAGCGATGAGACGCTCACGGATTTCACAAAATCCTTCTTGTACCAGAGATTCATCAGCGGCACCATCACACCCCCGCCCCCGATACCCGCCAGGGCCGCCACAAAGCCTCCCAAACCGCCGGTAACAGCCGACTCCCGCAGGGAGAGGGGGCTGCTGCTGCGTGAAATCTCTTTAGGTAGTTGTGTGCCCCGGCGATAAAACATGTAGGCCACGTAGATCAGCAGCACGCTGAAAAAGATTACAAATTCCTGCTGGCTGTAATACTCCGAGGTAATAACGAGCTTGCCGGCAAAAACTCCCATGGCTCCCAACAGGCCCACCCTGAGTCCTTCTGCCCAATAAAAATTGTGCTGCTGGTACTGGCGGATGGAGCTCCCCAGGGCGGCAATAAAGGTACAGAAAAGAGAAGTGCCGATCGTCAATACCACGGGCTGGGCAATCCCCGTGTCGTTAAATACCACAAACAGGATAGGTGTAAACAGGATACCGCCGCCCAAACCAAATAGTCCGGCTACGATCCCGGCCATTATTCCCAGTAAAAAAAGGAGCAGCAGTTCCATAGGCACCGGTATAAATATGCTTTATTTTTATTTTGTTTGAATAAGACCTGGCCAAAGATAGGCAAAGTTGGAGGGAATCCCATTCATCATTCCGCTCAAATAAGCTTATATTTGAGGTAAATAACCCTGATATCGATAGTATAGGCAGGGGGGCGTCTTCCCGGATATCCCTGCTGATGAACCGAACCATTCATATCCATGCATCTATTCCCGGAACAACTGAGTGAAAAAATTGGATTCGAGACGGTCAGAGCGGCAACCCTGAAAAACACCCGCTCCGTTATGGCCCGCGAGCAACTTGCCAGGATGAGGCCCTTTTCGGATCCGCAGATCATCAGGCGACGGCTCGGGCAGACCCGGGAGATGATGGACCTGCTTCAAAATGATACGGCCTTTCCCCTGAATAATCTCCACGACATCCGGGGTCAGCTCAAAAAGTCGCGCGCAGAAAACCGCATCCTGCCTCTGCCCGTGTTTATAGAAATCCTGGAGGTAAGTATTACGGCCCGGCGCATCAAATCATACCTCGACGACCGGGAGGAGCGCTATCCTGAGCTCAAAGAGATTGCCATCGGACTCATCCCACTGCCGCAGCTGGAAGAGACCCTGCAGGATGTGCTTACCGAAAACGGCGAGCTTCGCAGCGATGCCAGTCCCCGGCTGCAATCCATCCGGAAACGATTGAACGACAAGCGCCATGACCTGCGCAATACCATCAATCGGGTGATGGGACGCCTTGCCAAACGGGGGCGGGCCTCCGACGAAGGGCCCACTATTCGCAACGGACGCATGGTCATTCCGGTCCTGGCCGAGTATAAACGCAAGGTCAGGGGATTTGTACATGACGTTTCATCATCGGGACAAACGGTCTACCTCGAACCGGTCGAGGCGTTGAATATCAATAATGAAATCCGTCAGCTGGAATCGGAGGAGCAAAGTGAAATCGAGCGGATCCTGCGCGAACTTACCGCCGAGGTCGGTCAGAACCGGGAGGCCATCCGTCAAAACCTTGACGTCCTGACGACCATCGATGTCATCGCTTCAAAAGCCCGGCTCAGCATTGACCTGGAGGGATTTGTGCCCGTTATTTCGGAAACCTCGCATCTCTACCTGAAAGAGGCCTATAATCCCCTGCTCCTGCTCAAAAACAAGGGCGTCCCTGAAGACGAGCGGGAACGGGTTGTTCCACTGGATATGGAACTCTCCGAAGAGGAACGATGCCTGGTGATTACGGGTCCCAACGCCGGCGGAAAGTCGGTGGCCCTCAAAACACTGGGACTTTGCTGCCTGATGATCCAGTCCGGCTACGCCATTCCCGCCCGCGATAGCTCCGAGCTGCCGGTCTTTAACGGTCTATATGTAGATATGGGCGACGATCAATCCATTGAAAACGACCTGAGCACCTTCTCCTCGCGGCTCGAATGGATGAAACACACCATCGGCCATGCCGATAAGCACAGCCTGGTGCTCATTGACGAGGCGGCCGCCGGGACCGACCCCGAGGAGGGCGGGGCCCTGTTTCAATCCCTGATTGAACTGCTGATGGAACGGAAAGCCAAGGTATTGGTGACCACGCACCACGGATCCCTGAAGGTTTTTGCCCACGAGCACGACTTTGCCGTCAACGGATCCATGGAATTTGACCAAGACACGCTCTCTCCCACCTATCGCTTCAAAAAGGGGGTTCCGGGCAGCAGCTACGCTTTTGAAATTGCCGAGCGAATGCAGCTTCAGCATCAGCTCCTGGAAAAAGCACGCCTGCTGCTGGGCGAAGGCAAAAGAGATATGGAGACCTTAATTTCCGAGCTTGAAGCCAAAACACAGGAAGCCGAACAGCTTAAAAAGAAATATGACGAGCTAAAATCCGGCACGGAACAAGCACGCCACCGCTACGAAGAAAAACGATCGGCCATTGAGAAAGAGAAAAAAGAGATCCGTGAGAAGGCTCTGAAAGAGGCGAAATCGATTATGGATTCGGCCAACCGAAAGATAGAACAGGCGGTGGAACGCATCGTAGAAAAGGGTGAAAAGGATGAGAAAGTCATCAAGCAGGCACGACGCGAAGTGGAGGAATTTCGCAAGCAGGTGGAGAGCGGGCTCGAAGAAATGGAGGCCGAGGAACCCGCTTTCCGGGATGCTGATGACAAGCCGGAAGTGGGTGACCGCGTGCGGCTGAAGGATGCCCAAACCACCGGCGAGCTCAAGGAGGTCAACGGCGGGAAGGCGGTCGTACTGGCCGGGGGACTCCGCCTCAAAACCCAGTATGACAATCTGGTTAAGGTGGAAGATGCTCCCCGGAAAAAGAAACAACAACAGATCAAGGTAACTATTGAAGGCGGCAGCCGGTATAAGATGGTGCAGCCTCAGATCGAAATCCGGGGCATGCGGGGACGCGAGGCGATGAAGGAAGTCCAAAACTACCTGGATGATGCTATCGCGGCGGGACGAAACCAGGTCCATATCATCCACGGCAAAGGCGAAGGGATTCTGAAAAAGCTGGTCCATGAGTACCTGGACAAGCGAAAAGAGGTAAAAAGCTATGACATCGCGCCCATCCAGCAGGGCGGGGCCGGCTGTACGGTGGTTACATTTAAATAGAGATATGATCCAGCATGAAGAGGATCCTTTTACCAAGAATTAATATAAATCGCCAATTCGAAACGAAAGTCCCATGCCTCCAATTGGATGCTCGGTATTTACATTAGCAAAACCGTAAAGTCCCAAAGCTACAACGTTCACTGGCTGCCAGGAAACAACAGCTTCCAAAGGAAAGCCCAGCATAGTTTCCATAGGAGAACTATTTCCCCTTCCGAAAAGTCCCGGATATTTCTCTCCTCCAATGACGGCAGCGCCCACGCCCGCCGAAAAATACCACGTGCGGAATGTTGTACTTCGCCCATATAGCAAGGCAACATCCCATGTTTCCGCTCCATACGACATGTCAGTACTTGTCGTGCGCAATGAAAAAACATGTTGCTTATAGTCAACAGATAATCCCCCATGTATCCCCAACCCCAGATTACTGACGGATGTACCTCCATGCACCCAGTAACGGGCGTTGTCATTTGCATTGGTTTGTTGCCCAAAACTATCTGTAATGTTTAAAGAAGATAATATGATTACGAGCGTAAAGACAAGCAATGAGTATCTTGCAAGTAGTATTCTACCGGGATAAAAAGACATATCTTAAAATCGGGTATTTACTACATTGGCGAAATCCGAGCCAAATGTATAAGAAAGTGAAATAGAACCTGAAAGAGAAAAATCCGTAGCCAACTCTCTTTGCTTCAAGAGCACATCCTCCAGCGACGTATCTCCAATGGGAAGCGAAAGCTGATCTCTGATCATATCGAATTGGCTATAAAAGTTCAGGAAAAGCCCTTCTGTCAAACGGACAGAAATACTTCCATACAATTCAGCACGCCGATGTGCAACATCGTGAAAGTAATGAGAACCTACCATTCCACCCTCGATGTTACCCCAGGGCTGCCTGATATTTGCGGAAACCGATAACTCCTGGTTCATCAAATGCTCACTATTTTTTTTAAAAATAGTTTGTTCATAATAGTCGGTATAGGCATATCCCAATTGATATCTAAAAGTAATCGATTTGCGGGTCGCCTCCTGGTAAGGGTATATATTATATTCAATGCCGGGATCCAAACGGAAGCGATGGCGCAAATTACGGTCATTCCGGGTAATATAATCTGAAAAAATGCCGGCAGACCAGTGGTCACTTAAACTTTTAATAACATAACTATCAAAACCATGGCGGTGGAGCCTGCTTGTTACCGGTGTCTCCTCTACATCACGGTCAATCTCTACAAATTCGTAATTAAAATAAGGTCGTAATCTTATTTTCCATTCCTCAGTCACATAATCTGCATAAAAACCCCATCGAGAATCAAACTCTTTCTGGTTTGATTCCAAATCGAGCCGTAGGCTGCCGGCATAAATTTCGAACACCCAGTAGTTCCAGGGATCCTCCCTCTCCTGACCAGTAGTCTGTCCAGCTTCCGGTTCCTCATAATGTAAGGTAAATGATGATGTCTCCATTGTCTGCATCGCATAAGGTACCAGCCCCATTTCCAACACACGGTTCAAGCTCTCCCGGATTTCATCTGAAGTATCGTTGCGATCTATCGTATGGGAAAAAGTATATTCCGTACCACTAAAATGCCGGCGACCAATAAAACTAAACTTGTATTGTCGTCCGCCGCCACCTGTACCTTCATCGGTAATAAATACATGTACATCCGCCTGTTTCGGATCCCGGACATAATTAACAAATCTAATTTCACGGCGTATATGATTATAATCACATGATTCACAATCTAAATAAACATTCAAAAAGCCACTTTGGACCTCCTCTGCCGATTCACTATCCGTATCTTGAGCGTTTAGTGTACTGGAACTAAGACAAACAAAAGTACAAAATCCAAAAAACAGGTACGTAATCTTCCCAATCAATAGGCTGAAATTTAAGTTAGCATTATTTAGAACTGACAATTCTATCTACTTTCTCCAGAATCGAATCCCAGCTGCCTTCAGCCTGGATGTCCGCCTCAATACCCTCCGCTTTCAATTTTTCCGAAACCGCCCGGTCTCCGGAAAGAACACGAACGGTTCTGACATCCAGGTGGGGAAATGCGGCCAGCATACGATTTACGGACCTGCGGGAATGAAAGATCACAATCTCCGGTTCGTGGGCGGACAGGTCCTTGCGGTAGGCTTGCAGATCCTCTTCTTTGGGACCTTCGAGCGTAAATATGACCAGTTCTTCCACCGGTACATCCAACTCCTTCAGTAATCCGGGAAGGTCTTCGGCTGTCTTGTCCCCGCACGGGTACAGGGTCTCCCCGATCCGGCGAATTCGCAACATAAACTCCACCAAATCAATGGAATTGCCGTCCGAATGGGGGTGTACGGCCGGGATGCCCTCACTTTCAAGATAATCGGCCGTATGCTGATCTACCGCCAGGTTCAACTGCTCCCGGACCTCATCCAGCTTGCCATACGCTTTAATTTTTTCTACAAAAAACCAGGCGTTTCGCTTGCTGCCGTATACGATATTTTCAAATTCATCCATTAACTCCACTGTATCGACAATATTCTCATCCGCTTCCACGGCTTCATATCGCTCAAGCGGGTAATGCAGGGGAGTTATTTTTTTCTTTTCAAGCTCCGACCGCACCACTTCCGTGTCCTCAACGGCAGCCGTGAGCAAAACAGATCGACTCATATTCTCCAGATACCTGAAACTATTCTTGTTCGAATGACAGGGGCCTGTCGGACTTGGCAACAGCTATGGGGAGTCCCCCGAATTTGGCTAAATTCCAGGCTTCTCTTTGCTAAACAAGCCCGCTAATCGCCTCGAAAGATCCCGAAATCCAACTCAAATCGCTTGACTCTCGTCACAAGCCTTTGCGTCCGACACGTTCCCAACGGGAAGGTACGGAAAATTCCTTTCAGGGACTAAAACCCAATTCCCGTGCGCTTCCGACGGCGGGACTTTCCTTTGAAACACCATT
>NZ_JBEPWZ010000161.1:0-6667 GCF_041642155.1 Fodinibius sp. | reverse complement strand
ATGATCGATCGTCAAATTACGGGAAGAGCCACAATACTGGCAGGTATTGGCGTCACGTTTCAGGATATTATGCCGGGTCAGCACAATTTTATTATAGGGAATGTTGATATAGCGGCGCAGGCGTATAACCGACGGGTAGGAATACTCTTCGCTCACAGTCCGGAGTTTTCTATCCGGATAATCATGCAGCATTTCAGCCTTGTCCAAAAACAGTAGTTTTATGGATCGATGTACCGAGCATACACTCAGCGGCTGATAGTCCTTATTTAAAACCAGAACATTAGCGTCCATAGCATTAACCAATTTTGACGGCCTTATCTGTTCATTCCCAATCAGATATACCGGAAAAACTTTAATGTGTAGAATCAACATTAAATTTTACTAAAATGCAACCCGAAAGTGCATTAGCCTCATTGTAATGGGCTTTTTATCGCTATAGAAAAAGAAATTGATCTTATATCATCTACAAAATTTTTCATACCTTCTTCTCTTGAGTTAAATCTGGTTTTAAAAAAGCACGGCATCTATGCCTGAAACCGGACCGGTGTCTCCTGTAGTGACACCGGTTATTTATACCTGCATTATGGCTTCAGACAATACCAAAAAAATGATTCTTCAGTCCTCTCTCGGGGAGATGGACAAACTGGACACCTTTGTCAATGAACTGCAAGAGTGGGCTTCCCTGGACCAGCAGCAGCGAGACCGCATTATGCTCCCCCTGAGCGAGGCAATCAATAATGCCATACTTCACGGCAACAAGCTGCAGGAGCATAAGCCCGTTACTATCGTAGCTGAGCTCAGGAACCAGCGCTTAACCGTAAGCGTGAAAGATGAAGGGGCGGGATTTGACCCGGATGAGGTTCCCGACCCCCTGAAAAAAGAAAACCTGCTCAAAGAAGGAGGGCGTGGAATTTATCTGATCAGGGAGTATGCCGATGATATTGACTTTCAAAACAATGGTTCTAAAATCATTATGCATTTCATGCTATAACCTGCATTTCCCATATGTAAATATAACACATCCGCCTGCAAAGTTCTCAGCGGTGTCTCATTGGTGCTCTGTTCGAGTACGGGTACAGCCCTCCTGATTCTGAAAATATTTCCATGGGAGCCTGATACGCATCCCCTTTATCATAAAAATTGTTTGTTTGCGTAGCATTTGTTAATTAATTAAAATGGTTGATGTGTTTTACGCATTTTGTCCGACGGTGGTTACCCGTCCGTTTTATGTTATCAGTAGATAGAATCAGCTCATTTTTATCCGCACAGCGAATTATTATTATAAGAGGGTTCATAAATCCAGGAGTTTTGGTCAAAATCAACCCTGAGCGAATTCAAAATCGCAGCAGATTTCAAGGCATGTGTGAGGTTTTTGAATGCGCGAAAATGCAGATATTGGCCAAAAGAACGGCTTTGCTAAGCACTCTAAGAGTTGGCTTAGTTTGAAAAGGGCATTTAATGAAAAGTGGTATTGTGGGAAAAATAGTCTATCGCCGGTTTTTACCAATATTATTTTTTGTCTGGGGAACCGTAGTGCTCCTCTCCTCATGCTCTTTCTTCAGCGGGGAATCCCGGGAGACCCTCTTCGAAAACGTTCCCTCCTCTTCCTCCAACGTAAATTTTACCAATGAGCTGTCTCCGACCAATGCATTCAACAGTTACACCTATGCAAATTTCTATTCCGGGGGCGGTGTCGGGCTGGGCGATTTTAATAACGACGGCCTGCTTGATATCTACCTGACGGCCAATCAAAAGGACAACAAGCTCTATTTAAATGAGGGGGACTTTACCTTTACCGATATCACGGAAAAGGCCGGGGTCGGCGGTGACCGGGCGTGGTCTACCGGGGTAAGCGTGGTCGATATAAACGGGGATGGCTGGCTGGATATCTACGTTTGTAATGCCGGGGAGATCAGAGGCGATGATCGCCGGAATGAACTTTTTATCAATAACGGGGACCTTACCTTTACCGAGCGTGCCGAAGAATACGGCATTGCCGACCGCGGACTGTCCATTCATGCCTCCTTCTTTGATTATGACAAAGACGGGGACCTGGACATGTATCTCCTCAACTACACCTCCCAGTCTATCGGTAGCTTCGATCTGGAGCGGAATCTCCGTGACGAAAGGGGGTTTAAAGGCGGAGACCGGTTTTACCGGAACGAGCTCATCCAACCAGACACCGCTGCCTCCGGACATTCGGGATCCTCCGAAAAAGAAATAGCCGGATTTACCGAGGTGACGCAAGAGGCCGGCATATACAGCAGCGACATCGGTTTCGGACTCGGCGTGTCCGTGGGGGACATGAACCGGGATGGCTGGCAGGATATCTTTATCTCAAACGATTTTTTCGAGCGCGATTATTTATACCTGAACAACCGGGACGGGACCTTCCGTGAAGTACTGGAACAGCAAATGGAAAGCATCAGCACCACGTCGATGGGGGGAGATATCGCGGATTTAAACAACGACGGGTACCCTGAAATATTCGTTACCGATATGCTGCCCGAAAACGACCAGCGGCTTAAAACCATCACGACCTTTGCCGACTGGGAGCAGTACCAGTTTGAGCTGGAGCACGACTATTACCACCAAATGACCCGCAATGTCCTGCAGCTTAACAACGGCAACGGTACGTTCAGCGAAATAGGCCGCTACGCCGGCGTAGAAGCGACGGCCTGGAGCTGGGGAGCCCTGATATCCGATTTCAATATGGACGGGGAGCGCGATATTTTTGTGCCGAATGGCATCTACAAGGACATGACCGACCAGGATCACCTGCTGCATGTCACCCAACCCGAGGTAAGAAACAGCCTCGTCCAAAATAATCGCGTCAATTATCAAAAATTACTCGAAATGACGCCTACGAACCCCATCCCCAATTATATGTTTGAGCAAACGGACTATCTCCGGTTTACCAACCGTGCTCCTGAATGGGGACTCGACCAACCGGGCTTTTCCCACGGTTCAGCCTATGGTGATCTTGATAATGACGGCGACATGGATCTGGTCGTCAACAATGTAAATGCGAAATCCTCTGTCTACCGGAACCAGACCCGGGAAAACTATCCGGAGCGGACCTGGCTGCAGCTCGAGCTCGAGGGCCAAGCTCCCAATTCGTCAGCCGTAGGTTCACAGGTAGCGCTCATTGCCGGAGGCAAGCGCTGGCACACCGAACAGATGCCCGTCCGGGGCTACCAGTCCACCGTCGACCCGAAGCTCCATTTCGGGCTGGGCGGGGTTGAGCGTATCGACACCTTGTGGGTACAATGGCCCGATGGCCGGCTCAGCCGGGTGCTGGATGCAGCGACGAATCAGCTGTTAACGCTTAGCCAGGATCAGGCGCGCGAAGATACCAGCTGGACCCGGCAATGGAATGAGCAATCCCGTCCCTACCCCAGCGAAAAACCTCCTCAGCTGGAAGATATAACCGATACTTTTGCGTTTGATTGGCAACACCGGGAGAACGAATATATCGACTTCGACCGCCAACCGCTGCTCTTTCATGCGCGCTCCACGGAGGGTCCCCCGTTATGTACCGGCGATCTTAACGGAGATGGGCGGCAGGACTTCTTTGTCGGGGGAGCCAGGGGACAGCCCGGAGCCTTATTCCTGCAAACAGCTGCCGGCGAATTTCAAACCGCCCGTGATGACGTTTTCAAAACGGAATCCGGCAGCGAGGATACCGACTGTGCCCTGTTCGATGCCAACGGAGACGGAGCCGAGGACCTGTACGTGGCAAGCGGGGGGAGTGACTTCGCCAACGGCGATTCGGCGCTGGCCGACAGATTATACCTTAACGAGGGACAGGGGACATTTCGAAGATCAACCCGGGCGTTTTCTTCTTTAAAGAGTGTCTTTAACCAGCCAACCGGTGCTGTTGTGGCCGGTGATTATAACAGCGATGGGAATGTGGACCTTTTTGTGGGATTCCGCATGCAGCCGGGAGCCTACGGAATACCGGCGGGAGGGTACCTGCTGGAAAATGACGGATCCGGCCGGTTCCGTGATGTGACCGAAGACCGTCTCCCGGGACTCTCAGAGGCCGGTCTCATTACGGATGCGGCCTGGGGAGATGTGGATGGGGACCAGGATCCCGATTTATTGATAACCGGTGAGTGGATGCCTGTCAGGCTATTCCGTAACAACGACGGGACCTTCGTCGAGGCGACCGGCGAGGCTGGCCTCGACTCAACCCATGGATGGTGGAACAGCATCGAGCTTACCGATCTGGACGGAGATGGCGACATGGACTGGATCGGAGGCAATCACGGGCTCAATTCACGGTTTGAAGCTACACCGCAGCAGCCCATAGAACTGTGGGTGAATGATTTTAACCGGGACGGAAACTTTGAGCAAATTATGACCTCCTATAAAAATGGTGAATCCTACCCGGTAGCCCTGCGTCACGATTTATTAGCCGTACTGCCCATGCTTGAATCCAAAGTCCCCAGCTACCATGCCTATGCGGAAACGACGGTGCGGGAATTATTCAACGAGCAGCAGCTGGAGGAAAGCATCCACTTAAAAGCTACGATGTTATCCAGTAGTGTGGGCCGGAACAACGGAAACGGACAGTTTACCGTTACATCATTGCCGATGGAGGCACAGCTTTCTCCCATGTACGGTATTTTTGCCCGGGATTTCAACGGGGATGATCATGCGGAACTGCTGATGGGAGGAAATCTCTACCGGGTAAAGCCACAGGCGGGCCGGTACGACGCCAGCTACGGGGTCATGCTTCGGCAGGATTCCACCGGCCGGTATCGATCCGTCTCACACCGGGAAAGCGGTTTTTTTGTAGATGGAGAGATACGGGCCATTCATCCGCTCCGGCTAAACGGCCAACAGGTTATTTTAATCGCCCGGAATAATAAGCCGCTCCAGGTGCTGAAAATCAGAGAACCCTAAACAATAGACTGATCATTGTTTATATCATCCATACCCTAAGCCACGCGCCTTATTTATAAAGTTGCGCAAGACCGATACAGAGCAGCCCAAAAGCTTCTTTTAATAGCTTTTTGGGATACCCGATGGGTAACCGATCACTAATTAACTGGAATCTGAAAAGGCCTGCAGCTCTTCTTCAGAAGAACCTGCAGGCGCTGTTACGGCTTCGCCCTGTTCCTCCTTCAGCGCTTTACGCCGCCACCAGTTGGCCAGCGTGGAGCCGGAGATATTCATCCACGGGCCAAACACCGCCGGTGCCAGTCCCACCGTCGCAATCTTGCCCATCTCCGCGGCCAGTCCCGAGGCCATTCCCCCGTTCTGCATGCCCACTTCCAGGGCAATCGTCCGGCACTCCTGCTCCTCCATCCCAAACAGGCGTCCCCCCCAGTAGCCCAGCAGGTAGCCGGCCGCGTTGTGAAGGATGGCCGCCGCGACCAGCAGCAATCCGATCGACACCAGCGAATCACGTCCCGCCGCGGTGATCACCGCAATAATTACGGCGATCCCCACCATCGACACCACCGGCATGATATCGTCCAGCCACCGGGCCTTCCCGTGCAAAAAGTGGTTGAACGCCAGTCCCAATACAATCGGCAGGATAATCATATTCAGGATGCTCAGCATCATTCCCACCGCGTCGATGGGTACAAATTGCCCGGCCAGCAACTGCATAAGCAGCGGCGTTACAAAAGGGGAAACCATCGTTGCGGCCGCCGTCAGCGTAATCGACAGTGCAAGATCCGCCTCCGCAATAAAGGCCATCACGTTGGAGGCCACCCCGCCCGGGCACGAGCCGATCAGCACCACGCCCGCCGCGATCTCCGCCGGGAAGCCGAAGCTCAGCGCCAGGCTGATGCCCACCAGCGGCATGATCGTGAACTGGCAGGCCATCCCGATCAGCACCCCGCGGGGCCTTTTCAACACACCCGTAAAATCGCTCAGGCTCAGCTGCGTGCCCATCCCGAACATGATGAGCTGGATGAGGGGGACAATCAGCCGGCTGGTATCAAAGCCGCCCACTTCGGTGATCAGCTGCGGGTAAAACATCGCCAGCGACACCGCCGCAAAGATCCAGATCGAAAAGGAAAACGACTTGAAGAGCGTGTCTGTGGCCCGCACGCCCAGGGCCAGGGTGGCGAACATGGCAATGGTCACCGGGCCCAGCGCGGCGGGGCCGTACCCCGCCACCCACAGCCCCGTCAGGAGCACCACGCAGCCCATGCTTACGTATAACAATGCCTGGTATAATTTCTTCATCGTAGCGTTGCTGTTTTAAATCGTTGGATTTCTTTTTGGTTAGCTACCTTTGCAAAACCGTTCTTTTGACAAACCTCTGCATGTTCACAAATTTAAAATCCTAACACATGTCTTAGATGTTGTGGTTTTAAATTCACTCAGGGGTTGACATTTCCCGATGCTTCGGGACTGGTTTTGCAAAGGCATCTGGCTCTGTTGTCACCAGGTGCGCTGCTGAAGATACTCTTTCATTTTCTCGATCGATACGGGCAGCTGATCGATGCGGTTTTCCCTGAGCCACTCCAGGAAATCCTCCTCGATCCGGTCGGTCCACTCCGTGTCAATTTGTCCCGCGGTATACACCCCGTCCTGCATGCGCTTCTGGGCAAACTCATCTCTCAGCTTCACAATTTCCGCGGTAATGACCATGCCTTCCACCAGGTGGGGCGGGATAAAAACAATCCCTCTCTTTTTGGCAAGC
>NZ_JBEPWZ010000160.1:0-6673 GCF_041642155.1 Fodinibius sp. | reverse complement strand
TCATTCAGGCGTTGGTATTGATATTGATTAAAATTCCTGATTTTTCAAAACCCTCTGTAGGGATAATTGGTGTAGTGTATCATTCGCCGGTTTAGGTAAGATGCTTAAACCTGCAGAGGATGACAAGCACGCTTTCCAAGAGACCTTTGCAAAACCGTTGTTTTGCCCGATCTCTGCCTGTTCACAATTCCAATACATCCTCATGTATCGTCTGTATGTAATCTACGCTGGGATTTTGAAATTGCGCAGGATCTGGTATTGCCCCCCCTGGTTTTTCAAAGTCCCCTGCAAATCAATGAGGAGTTCAGATACTCTGTAAAGTTTACTATCTTACCAACGATTTCGGGCCAAGCACTGTTGGATGTGCTTCTATAGCCTGAATTATTCATGAACAATAAGGAATCATTTGTTATCCTGTTATTTTTTAACGTCTTAGCATATAGTCATATAGTAATGTCTTCTTTTTGAACGATTAAAGTGACGACTGCGAAATTTGCTCCTGTGCTGCGTTGGACTGAAAATGGATACTCAAGGCAGGAAAATACCTCTCCGCCTCCATTTCCAATCTGCCTTGCCCACAATCAAATTTCTATGTGAATAATCCAGGGTAGTTGTATTAGACCGTAACCAAAATTAGTTGTCGTGAAACCCAGACACAGCATATTATTAGTCGAAGATGAGGAGGAATCAGCCGAAATGCTGGCCAACTTCCTGGAGATGAATGATTACGAGGTCCTGGTAGCCCATGAGGGAAACCGGGCGCTGGAGCTGATCGAGCAGCACGCGGGTGAAATACATCTTGCCATACTCGATATCATGGTCCCCAATGTGAATGGAAAGGAGATCTGTCGCCATATCCGCAGGCATCCCGTATTGCATGATATCCCCGTTATTTTTCTGACGGCTAAAGACGAAGAACAGGATGAGATTGAAGGCCTTGAGCTGGGAGCCGACGACTACATTCCCAAACCAGCCAGCCTGAACCTCGTGAAGGCCCACGTGGAATCGCTGCTTCGACGGCAGAACCCGCAGAAGGCCAACTGGCTGCAGTACGGGGATACCTACCTTGATACCGACGCCAAGGAGCTGTATGTGGAGGATGAGAAAATTGACCTTACCTCAACGGAGTATACCCTGATCGAGCTTTTTTACAAAAACCCCAAACGGGTTTACACGCGGCAGGAAATCCTGGAACACATTACCGAAGAAGACCGGTTTGTGTTTGACCGGACCGTGGATGTGCATGTAAAAAATCTGCGATTGAAAATGGAAGATGCGGGTGAAATTATAAAAACCTACCGCGGAATCGGTTATGGACTGAACCGCGAAATCGTTAAAGTATAGTGCTGGTATACATCTGTTGTACATGCAGAGGAGTAAATACTGTTGCGGGGCTGACTGATCTGGCAGTGTTTCAAAGGGGGGGGTCCTGCCGCTATGTTTACAAAAAAATACTTCGGGGTTTTATGGACACTGAAAGACTATTTGGACATCAGCGCTTATGAGTATACGTTCGAAATTGGCGTGGACGTTTATCCTGCTGTTGATTTTCGGGATTACCTCCATCAGCAGCTACTCCATCCTGTTTATCCGGGATTACCTGTTGGAAGAGGGGCGGACCGAAATGGAGCGAGACACGCGCTGGCTGGCGGTAACCGTCTCCAACCTGAACAATGGAGAGCAGTTTTCGACCCATTTTAAAGAAGCCGCACAGACTTCCGGATATCAGCTGGCACTGTACGACTCGTCGGGTCAGCTGATGGATGCCTACCTGAATAGCGATACCACCTTTACGCCCTCCCAGAACCTGCAGGCCGGAATCATGGAAAGCGTCAAAGCACGCGAGGGATTGCCGCTGCTGCCGCGAAATCCGGACTCGGATCTGTTAACCAGTTATGTTGAACTGCGGAATGCGTCCGGGCAAATTCGGTACCTGCAGGCGGGACAACTGAAAGATCGGATTTATGCGCCCATAAAGACGATCCGGTGGATCATCTACTACGGCATGTTTATCTCTATCGGACTGGTCGTGATCGTAAGCATCTGGATTTCGCGGTATCTTACCAGGCCGATCACGCAAATTAAAAATGCGGCACAGGATATCGCCGAGGGGGATGTGGAACGGAACATTGATCTCAACCGAAGCGACGAATACGGCACCCTGGCAACCTCGCTTAACCAGATGGCTTCCCGGCTTCGCGAGGATACCCGACAGATCAAGCAGTTTGCCGAAAAGCAGCAGCAGTTTTTTGCCGACATCACCCATGAAATCCGCAACCCGCTCCACAATATTTCAGCGGCCCTGGATATGCTGGAGCTGAAAGAGCTTCCGTCCGATAAAAAGGAAAAGTATATCCGGTCGGCAAAAAATCAGACCAAGCGTATCTCTCGCCTCTTTAAAGATCTGAAAACCCTGCAGCGCTACGATTCTGACGAGTATTTCGTGGAAACGACGAAATTTGACCTTTCTCAGATCGCCCGGCACATGCGGGAATGGTATGCCGATAAAGCCCGGGAGAAGGGCATAACGCTTCATATTGATGACCATCCCTGTCGGGCTGTCGGTGATCCCGGCAAGATAGAGCAGGTGATCGACAATCTTATTTCCAACGCCCTGAAATACACCAACGAGGGCGAGGTGTGCCTGCGGTATACCGGACAGGAAGATGAGGTATCCATTGAAGTGTCCGATACGGGCATCGGTATTTCAGAAGAACACCTTAGCCGGCTTTTTGATCGTTTCTATCGCACGGATAAAGCCCGGTCGAGGGATAAAGGGGGGACGGGGCTCGGGTTGGCGGTGGTTGAAAGTATTCTGAAAGCCCATGATACGGCCATCCAGGTCGAGAGTGAGATGGGAGGGGGCACCCGGTTTTGGTTTACGCTGCCGAAGGGGTGAGAAATACGGGCTAACTATTAGACTCGTTCTAAATAGCATTCGTTGGTCTTTCTTCAAACTCCCTTCACAAAGAAATGATTTATTTACACTGATGATCAGTAAACTGCAAACCTGTCAAAGTAAACGGTAACAAGGGTAGGTTTACCGGCGAGACTAAACGATTACTTACATGGCTACTGAAGAAGACAAGCGAATCGGGGTAGTGTTGATGAATATGGGCGGACCTACGGCCGACTATGCGGTACGCCCTTTTTTAAACAACCTGTTCCGCGATGAAGATATTATTAAAATGGGAGGCGGAAAAATACAGGAGCTGTTTGCAAACATTATATCTAAATTTCGGGCTCCCAACGTGCAGGAAGATTATGAAGAGATCAACGGTTGTCCCCGTGGCTGCATGGGAAACAAGCACTGCCTGAATCGCAAGAACAGTACCGTGTCGACCTGCTGTTCCCCCATCAACAGTTTAACGGAGAAACAGCGGCGCGCACTGGAAAAGCATTTTAAAAAGACGATGCCCGAACAGCCGGTGAAGGTTTACACCTGCATGCGGTACTGGCTGCCGTTTGCGGATACGACTATGGATGATATGGTGGAAGACGGTATTACTCACGCCGTCATGATGCCGTTGTACCCGCAGTTTTCGTGGACGACAACCGGAAGCAGTTTTAGGGATTGGGAAAGCACGCGCAGGAAAAAGTTCGGGAAGCAGGCGCCCTGGAAAGAATTTCATGTCAAGAATTACCATCTCGACGAGCATTATTTAAGCGCCATAAACGAGCGTATCGATGAGGCGCTGGCCGGTATGGATGAAGAAAGGCGCAATAAGACCCACTTTATTTTCAGTGCTCACGGTACGCCGCTGCTCGAAGTGCGAAGCGGAGATCCGTATACGAACGAAATTAACCAGACCATGGAAGCGATTATGGAGATGCGCGGTTACGACCACGAGTACTGGCTGGGTTACCAGTCCAAAGTGGGGCCTCAAAAATGGACCCAGCCCAATACGGCTGAGCTGGTTGAGCGCCATATTGAATACGGCATTAAGAATTTCCTGATGATTCCGATTGCTTTTGTCACCGATCATATTGAAACGCTCTACGAGCTGGGCGTCGAGCTGGCAGAGGATCTTGAAGAGGAGGGGTATGACTTTGAACATATAACCGTGATGCCGGGTATTAACGATCATCCCAACTATATTCAGGCGCTGGCCGGTCAGGCCATGGATAAACTGGATCATGAAATGGATATCAAAAAGGGAACAAATCCACAATCTGAAAAGATTTCGGCTTGACAGATGAGATTAGATCCGCCAAAAATAGCTGATTTTTGTGTCGTGGGAGTCAACCATTGGGAAGCGACGATCGATGTGCGGGAGCGCTTCAGCCTGACAAACGTCCAAAAGGAAGAGCTTATCCGGGGTGCTGAACGCGAGGGCATCAACAGTCTTTTTGTGATTTCTACCTGTAACCGCACGGAGATTTTTGCCCAGGATGCCACGTCCCAGGAGATTATCCGCCTGCTGATCGCTTATTCCGGTGCCACACTGGAAGAGTTCCATAACTATGGCTTTGAGAAAGAGGGGCAGCAGGCTGTCGAGCATCTTTTCCAGGTTGCGGTGGGACTTGATTCCCAGATTTTAGGCGACCTTCAGGTCGTAAAACAGGTCAAGGAAGCGTATGAACGGTCCAGCAGGCTGGATGCGGTTGACGGTGAACTCCACCGGCTGATGCAGCATGTGTTTCGGGCCCATAAGCGGTCCCGCAATGAGACCTCCCTGGGCGAGGGCGCCGCGACCACGGCTTATGCCGCCGTCAAGTTTGCCATCAAGACGTTCGAAAACCTGAAGAATAAGAATATTCTGCTGGTCGGGACCGGCAAAATCGGGAAAGTGACCTGCAAAAACCTGATTAACCTGGGAGCCCGGAAACTGACGCTGATCAACCGCACGCGCGACCGGGCGGAGTTCGTGGCTGAGAAGTACAACCTGCAGGTGGCGGGGATGGAGCGGCTGCCGCAGGAGATCGCCGAGGCGGATTTGGTGATCGTGGCTACCGGTTCCAAAGAGCCGGTGATTACGCTTGACGATATGAAGCCATCGCTTCTGGACCCGAAATTCAAGGTGATGGTCGACCTGTCGGTGCCCCGCAATATCGATCCGGAAATTGACGATCTGAACTTTGTGGATCTGGCGAATATGGATTTCCTTACGGATGTCACCGATGAGGCGTACCGGCGCCGTGAAGAGAATATCCCGCTGGTCAAAAAGATTATCGAAGATGAACTGACCGACTACAAAAACTGGCTCAGCAAGCAAAAAGTGGTGCCCACCATCAAAGCGCTGACGGCCAAGTTCGATACGATCCGTGAAGATGAGTTCGACTTTTTTAAAAATAAAATTTCAGATACGGATAAAGAAAAGGTTGAAAATCTGACTCGCCGCATTGTTAATAAAATTGCCGCTTACTCCATTGAACATTTACGCGACCATCACGAATCGGAGCAGGTAACAAAGGTGGTACATGATATGTTTAAGTTAGAGTTGAAAGGTGATAATGAGTAAACATTCCACGATTCGTATCGGCACCCGCGAGAGTCAGCTGGCGACATGGCAGGCCCGGGAGGTAGCCCGGGAACTCCGGGAACTCGGTCACGAAACCGAACTTATTTTTGTGACCTCGGAGGGCGATATTGATCTGACGACTCCGCTTACCGAGATGGGGGGCAAGGGCGTATTCACCAAAGCACTCGATAACGCTCAGCTGAACGACGAGGTTGATATAGCGGTCCACTCCTTTAAAGACCTGCCGACCGAAAACCCCCTCCCCCTCAACGTATCGGCTGTTATGGAGCGGGCCGACCCGCGTGATTCCCTGGTGGCCCCCGGCGGCACCGGTTTTCTGAGTGACACCGACTACCAGGCCACCATCGCCACCAGCAGTAACCGCCGGCGCGCCCAGTGGCTGCACCGGTACCCGAATCACGAAATCGTAAATATCCGCGGGAATGTGAATACCCGACTGGAAAAAGTGGAAAACAACGAATGGGACGGGGCTATCTTTGCGGCGGCGGGACTCCAGCGTATCGATCTCGGTCATCACATAAGCAGTTACCTGGACTGGATGGTGCCGGCCGCGGCCCAGGGTGCCATGGCGGTGATGACCCGGGAAGATGACCGGGAGATGGAAGAGATTATTTTGCAACTGAATCACGAGGACACGGCCTTGTGCACGGGGATCGAGCGCGATTTTCTGCACGACATGGAAGCCGGGTGCAGCGCCCCGGTTGGCGCGTACGCTTTCATAGAAGATGAAAACGTTTATTTTCAGGCGGTGGCCCTGACCCTGGACGGACGCGAGCGATATGACTATGAAGAACGGGTACCCCTCGGGGAGGCCGGGGAACTGGGTCACGCCGCCTCCCGGGTCCTGCTTGACAAGGGAGCCGGCAGCGTTATTGAAGAGATGAAATCAGACTAATGATGAAGCATTTACGCTGGGGCAACAGATAACTATCAGCGCAATCAGGTTAATCAGACAATCAGGTTGATCGGCGATTAATGAGACAAAACAAGCAAAATATTTTAGTCACACGTCCCCTGTCCGCGCAGCAGCTGGAATATGCCCGTATCCTGGGACTGGAACCGATTGTTGAACCCGCCCTTGAATTTAATTTTCCGGATTACTGGGATGGTGTCCTCAAGGTGATCAATAATCATCTCAAGTCGGACTGGGTGTTCACCAGCGCCAACGGGGTGAAAGCCCTGGGAGAGCT
>NZ_JBEPWZ010000159.1:0-6685 GCF_041642155.1 Fodinibius sp. | reverse complement strand
GCAGGCCCTGTTTCAGCGGCCGGAAATACAGTATGCGGCCTCCTATTTTAATACCGACTATCCCCAGTATATGGTCAATGTGGATGTCGCCAAGGCCCAGCGCGCCGGGTTTACCGTACAATCCATTCTGAATGTCATGCAGGCGTATTACGGGGGACTCTATGTTTCGAACTTCAATCGTTTTGGCAAGCTCTATCGCGTCTACGTGCAGGCCGACCCCGAGCAGCGGGGGTCTGAGGAAAGCCTGCAAAAGGTTTCAGTGAGAAACAGCCGGGGAGAAATGGCTCCTATCAGCTCGTTTGTGGACCTGGAACGGGTATACGGACCCCAGAATGTATCCCGCTTCAATCTCTTCAACTCCGTGCAGCTGACCGGGGCCACCAATCCGGGCTACAGTTCCGGCGATGCGATAGCGGCTATCGAGGAAGTTTTTGACGAACAGGTTTCTTCCGACTACACCTATGCCTATTCAGGACTTACCCGGGAAGAAAGTCAGGCCAGCGGACAGGAGCTCTTTATTTTTGCGCTCTGCCTGCTCTTTGTGTATTTCCTGCTCAGCGCCCAGTATGAAAGTTATCTCGTACCCTGGGCCGTTATTCTTCCGCTGCCCATCGGCCTGGCCGGATCGTTCATCTTCGCCAACATCTTTGGAGTGGCGAATAATATTTATCTTCAGATTTCGGCTATTATGCTGATGGGACTGCTGGCCAAAAACGCCATCCTGGTGGTGGAATTTGCCCTGCAGCGACGCCGGCTGGAGGGAATGAGTATTGCCAAAGCCGCGATCAACGGGGCCGAGGCAAGGCTGAGACCTATCCTGATGACCTCTTTTGCCTTTATTGCCGGCCTGATGCCGCTGGCGCTTGCCACGGGTATCAATGCCAATGCCAACCAGTCGATTGGTATCGGTACCGCGGGCGGAATGTTTATCGGTACCTTTATCGGGTTGCTGGTAGTGCCGGTCCTGTTTATCATCTTTCAAAAACTCCAGGAGAAAATTTCGGGTCCTCCCGGGATCGTGCGTGAGCAACAAGAAAAAATTATTTCGCCCTGATGACTCTATTTTACATTAAAAATTTATTATCTGCTACCATGTCTTACAAGTCCAGTATTCCTTTTGTAGCAGCCGTTTTGCTGGCCGTTACGCTGTCTTCCTGCATAGCCACAAAGCCCTATGAGGAACCTGATGTAGCAACGGAAAACCTGTATCCCTTCGAACAGGTGGAACTGGACAGTACGACCCTGGCTGATATGCCTTGGCAGGAAGTGTTCAGGGATCCCCGGCTGCGTGATCTTATTGAAGAAGCCCTTGCCAGCAACCTGGAGCTCCAAAGCGCTATCCAGCAGATACGCATTGCCGAGGCTAATTTCTACGAGGGACGTATGAGCATGCTTCCCGGCCTCAGCGCCGGCGGCGATGTTTCCTACAATGAACAGTCGGATAACAGTGTCAATTTCGGTGAAGGATTGGATAATGTTTCCATCCCGGCCAGCGAGCAGTATACGGTTTCGCTGAGTTCCAGCTGGGAGCTGGATGTGTGGGGAAAGCTGACCAGCGCCAAAAAAGCGAGTTTTGCCGCCCTCCTGCAAACCGAAGCCACGCGGCGGGCAGTGCAGACGACGCTGATCGCGAATGTTGCCAGCACCTACTACCGGCTGCTGGCGCTGGATGAGCAGCTTGAGATTACCAGGCAGACTGTGGAAAATCGTCGCCAGGATGTTGAAACGGTCAGAAGCCTGAAGGAAAGCGATGTGGTTACGGGCGTTTCGCTTCAACAAAGTATCGCCAATCGATACGCCGCGGAAGTAACGATCCCGGAGCTTGAGCAGCAGATTACCGTACAGGAACATACGCTCAGTATCCTATTGGGACGCGCCCCCGGATCTATCAATCGTACCAGCTTGAGTGAACAACATCCGATTGACTCCCTGGCAACCGGCGTTCCGGCGCAGCTGCTTCGCAACCGCCCGGATATTATAGCCGCCGAATATTCCTTTCGCAGTGCTTTTGAGCTGACGAATAACGCCCGGGCCTATTTTTATCCCTCCTTCACACTGACGGCTCGGGGCGGATATCAGAGTTTGCAGACCGAAGACCTGTTTCAACCCGGATCCATATTCTATAACCTGGCGGCGGGACTGACCCAGCCGATCTTCAACCGGGGACAAAACAGAGCGCGGCTCAAGCGGAGCCAGGCCCGGCAGAAACAGGCCCTGCTGGAACTTCGAAGCACCATCCTCGATGCCAGCAGCGAAGTCTCCAACACCTTGAGTGAGTTTCAAAAGGCTGATCAAAAATTGCAGCTGCGTAAAAGTCAGTTGGAAGCGCTGGAAAATGCGGTGGAGTTTTCGCGCGAACTGCTCCAGTACGGCGAAGCCAACTACACCGAAGTGCTGACCGCTCAGCAACAGCTGCTCTCAGCTCAGCTCAGCAATATCAATGACCGGCTACAGCAGCTGACGGCCGGCGTGAATCTGTACCGCGCACTCGGCGGCGGCTGGGACCCATCAGCTGTAAATCGGGGACAGCAGGACGAACATCAGGAATAGCAGCTGAGCCAAACCACATGGAGGGATAGCCCTCCATGCCTAAAACGGTTCATGAAAATACGTCCCGAAGCCCAGCGTAAAAATAAGCCAGCCGTAAATCACATGCTCGGCGGTAACCCAAAACAGGGATTTTGTGCGAGCATAGGTACTCCCGAATAACAATCCGCCGACAAAACTGAGTCCCACTGCCCACCAGTTATCATATACAATATGCAAAAAGGAGAACGCTAAAGCGCTTAACATGATGGTGCTGTATTTCAGGGAGGTCAACGAATCATAACGGTGAAAAAAATAGGTCCGGTAAATAAACTCCTGCGGCAGAGCCGACAGCAGCGGGTATAATACCATAATGATTATCCATAGAAAAGGGCGCTCCGCGGGAAACGCAAAAAACTGCTCCGGCTGAAAAATCCATATTAATGCGACCAGTGAACCGCATACAAGCGGGAAACGAATTAAAATACGCTTGCTGACATCGCTGTTTTTGGGGCTCACAAGGAGGCTTTTACCGTATTCAGCATCTCTCCAGAGCTGATATCCACAGTAACCCGCTACCAACAGCAGTGCCCCTATTTTGGGCAGGGGAATAAGTTCCCAGTAGAATAACAGTGGTATTCCCAGGAACAGCAATATCCCTTCGATAATAAGTATCATGGGCCCTTGTTTTTTCATAATGTATCCCTCATAGCATTCGACAGCGTGTTAATCCCTGAACGACAATCCCATAATGCATGTTATTATGGATTGTTTCAATGGGATTAACCTCCTTTTTCTATCATATAATGCTTATCTTTACCCGTTTATATAAACGTAAGATTTTTACCGAATGTCGCAACCCGAAACAATCTCCACCAAAGAAGAACAGAAATCCAGCGAGGATCGCCCGATTATCGTCAAGGGCGCGCGTGTCCATAATTTAAAGGATATTGATGTTGAGATCCCCCGCAACCGTATGACGGTCGTGACCGGTGTGTCGGGCTCCGGAAAATCGAGCCTGGCTTTCGATACGATCTATGCCGAGGGACAACGCCGGTATGTGGAAAGCCTTTCCAGCTATGCACGCCAGTTCCTGGAGCGGATGGATAAACCCGATGTAGACTTTATGCAGGGCATCTCTCCGGCGATGGCTATTCAGCAAAAGACGGCTTCCACCAATCCGCGGTCGACGGTCGGCACCACGACGGAGATCTATGACTACATGCGGCTTCTTTATGCTCGCATCGGTCATACCATTTCGCCGAAGTCGGGACGTGAGGTTCAAAAAGACAGCACGAAAACCGTTATTAACATGCTGTTTGAGCAGTTTGACGAGGGGACCAAATTCTACATCCTCTTTCCGATTCCGCGGCATGAAGGCAACGATTTATCGGACGAATTGCAGGTATTAAAAGAAAAAGGGTTTTCCCGGCTGCTGCAGGTCGATCGGGAAAGGATGATAGACCTGACCACCGAAGGAGTCGATCCCTCCGCCGTCAGCCGGGATGACTACCGCGTGCTGGTAGACCGGCTGGCCGTCAAGAAGACAGACGACAACCGGGGACGTATCGCGGGCTCGCTTGAGACCGCTTTCCGGGAGGGACAGGGACGATGTTCCGTCAAAATTCGCGATGGTGAAGAACTCCCGTTCTCCGAGCGGTTTGAAATGGACGGCATGGAATTCAATGAGCCCTCCCCGCAAATGTTTTCGTTCAACAATCCCTTCGGGGCCTGCGATACCTGCGAAGGGTTTGGCCGCGTGGCCGGCATTGATGAAAACCTGGTCATCCCCGACCCCGGTAAAACCATCCGCGACGGCGCCATTGCGGCTTTTAGCGGACAAAAATACAGCCGTCACCTTCGCGATCTCATCAAAGTGTCGGCCCGTTACGGCTACCCGATCGACACCCCGTACAACCAGCTTTCCAAAGAGTTTAAGAAGGTTCTCTGGGAGGGGAAGGATGAATACACCGGCATCCGCCCGTTTTTTGATGAGATCAAAAGTCAGTCGTATAAAGTGCACAAGCGCGTGTTCTATTCGCGCTATCGCGGATACAGCCGCTGTCCGGATTGCGAGGGCTATCGCATGCGAAAGGATGCTCTGTATGTGAAAGTCAATGGCCGGCATATCGGGGAAGTTTCCGAAATGACCATCAGTGCTGCCCGTAAATTTTTTGAAAACCTGGAGCTTACCGAATTTGAGAAAGAAGTAGCGGACCAGGTATTATATGAAATCCGGAAACGGTTGAAGTATCTGGATGAAGTGGGACTCAGTTATCTTACGCTTAACAGGCTGGCCAAAACCCTGAGTGGGGGTGAATCGCAGCGCATAAGCCTGGCCAATTCGCTGGGCAGCTCGCTTATCGGCAGCCTGTATGTACTGGATGAGCCGACTATCGGGTTGCATCCCCGCGATAACGACCGCCTGATCAACATTCTAAAATCACTCCGCGATATCGGAAATACGGTACTGGTGGTGGAACACGACCCGGAAATGATCAAAGCGGCCGACAATATCATCGATATCGGTCCCTTTGCCGGTGTGCACGGGGGAGAGCTTAACTTTACCGGAAGCTACGAGGACCTGCTGGAATCCCAAACTCTGACGGGCAAATACCTGAGCGGAAGAAAAGGGATCTCCGTCCCCGACAAGCGCCGCAAAGGCGATGGCAACGTCATTACCCTGGAAGGTGCCACGGAACACAACCTCAAAAGCCTGGATGTCGATTTTCCCCTGGGAAAACTGATTTGCGTGACCGGCGTGAGCGGCTCCGGCAAGTCAACGCTGGTGCACGATACCCTGTATGCAGCCATTCAAAAAGAATTCGGGACCTACAAGGATTCCATCGGGCGGCATCGCGGGATCACCGGACTCCACCACATCGATTCGGTGGAGATGGTAGACCAGTCTCCCATCGGCCGATCCTCGCGATCAAACCCGGCCACCTATACGAAAGCCTTTGACGGCATCCGCGACCTGTTTTCCAACACCCGCCAGTCTAAAATCATGGGGTACGAACCGGGACATTTTTCCTTTAACGTGCCGGGGGGGCGCTGCGAAACCTGCCAGGGCGAGGGGATCCAGACGATTGAAATGCAGTTTATGGCCGATATTGAACTCACCTGTGAAGAGTGCGGCGGTAAACGATACCGCAAAAATGTACTGCAGGTCAAATACCGGGGCAAAAACATTCACGACGTACTGGAAATGTCGGTGTCGGAAGCGATCGAGTTTTTTGTGGATGAGGACCGTATTACCGGTAAACTGCAAACCCTGGAGGATGTGGGACTTGGGTACCTTAAACTGGGACAGAGCGCGCCGACGCTTTCCGGCGGGGAAGCCCAGCGCGTAAAGCTGGCCAAATTCCTGAGCAAGCCGGCGGGCGACCATACGCTCTACTTCTTTGACGAGCCCACCACCGGTCTTCATTTTGAGGATATCGCCAAGCTTCTGGACTCTTTTAACGAGCTCGTCAACAACGGGCATACGGTCATCATTATTGAACACAACCTGGATGTCATCAAATGCGCCGATCATATCATCGATATCGGTCCCGAAGGCGGTTTTGCAGGGGGACAGATGGTCGCCGAGGGTACGCCGGAAGAGGTGGCCGGTATCGATGAAAGCCACACCGGGCAGTATTTGCAGCAAGTGCTTTCGTGATGCCGCAAGTGGACAGTGGTTGTAATTATGTTAATTTCGCTTAATTTTATCGCCCGTTTGCATATTTCTTTGAAACTTATTCATCACATAAGTAGTATTAGTTAGCGTTGAATCTTAATCAACCTATTATATTATGAAAAAATTATTACTATCTGTTTTTCTTTTATCAGGACTGGTTTTTATAACGACACCCAATGCCCAGGCCCAATTGGGTGTCAAAGGAGGGCTTAACATAGCCAATTTCAATGATACAGACGCCTCCTTGGACTCACGAGCGGGTATCATGGCCGGACTTACGTATGATCTGAAAATACCGATGAGTCCCATCACCATTCAACCCGGCGTGTTCTATGCTCAAAAGGGAGCCAAACTCTCAGAAGGAGATACTGAAAGCACCACCAGACTGGACTATATTGAAGTTCCGGTCGTTGCGAAGTTCGCCTTTATCCTGGATAACCCGATGCTGACCCCTCATGTTTACTTTGGACCCTATGT
>NZ_JBEPWZ010000158.1:0-6793 GCF_041642155.1 Fodinibius sp. | reverse complement strand
TTTGGGGAGTATGTCGCAGGGTGGGCCCGTGCGGCGCAGGCGGTATCCGCATTAAGAAAAATGAAGATTGCCTCGATCGGGAAAATGCACGGTATGGGCGATACGCTGACCGACGAAGCGGCCTTCACCCGGGTCGTCGGTCCCGAAGTAAATCGCGAGTATATCGGCCGGGTTTTCCGGAATATGGAAATGACTAGCCGGGAGGAGGTCGAGGAGCAGATGAGAATTGATCGTGATCGGTTTGATGTCGATGAAGCTATGCCAGATAAGAATTTTCGGTATGCAGTCCGCATGTACCTGGGATTTAAAAAGTTACTTGAAGAGGGACAATATGCCGGATTTTCCGCCCATTTTGATACCTTTAAAGGGGATGGGCGTTTTGAGCAGATCCACATGCTTGCGGCTTCCAACCTGATGGCCGACGGTTTCGGATATGCGGCGGAGGGAGATACCAACACGGCCAGTATGGTGGCAGCGGGACATTGTCTGGGGGGGGGAGAGGCCCATTTTACCGAAATGTATGCCATGGACTTCAAACGAAACTCGATGCTGATGAGCCACATGGGGGAGGGGAACTGGAGAGTCGCCCGCAGGGATGAAGCCGTCCGCCTGGCTGACCGCGAGTTGGGGATCGGAGGCCTGAATAACCCGCCGACCCCCGTTTTCCGGGTTGAACCGGGTCGGGCTACCATCGTCTCACTGGTGCACCTGACCGGCGAAAATTTTCGGCTCGTCGTGGCGCAGGGAGAGGTATTGGATGGGCAAAAATACCCGGCCATCGAAATGCCCTATTTTCATTTCAGACCGGATTCCGGGTTGCGGGCATGTAATGACGGATGGCTGAAAGCGGGCGGTACGCACCACCAAACCCTGTTACTGGGCGACTACCGTCAGGAATGGCAAATACTTGGTAACATGCTGGGGGTCGAATACGTGGAAGTCTGACCGCCCGCTAAACCCGTGAGAAAAAACGGGCTGCTTCATTGTAATGTTAACTTAATATCTATACAGGGATTTCATGGGAACATTAGCAGTAGTTGACTGGATGGTCATTGGACTGTACTTCCTGCTTATTGCGGGGCTGGCCTGGTGGGTCATCAAACAAAAGACCGATACCACAACAGATTATTTCCTGGCGGGCCGGCATCTTGGATGGATTATCGTCGGGACGTCTATATTTGCCTCTAATATCGGTTCCGAACACCTGGTGGGCTTAACCGGGACGGGAGCGACAGATGGTGTGGCGATGGCCCATTACGAGCTGCACGCCTGGTGCCTGTTGGTCCTGGGATGGGTGATGCTCCCCTTTTATATACGGTCCAGGGTGTTTACGATGCCCGAATTCCTGGAAAAGCGGTTTTCTCCCTTGGCACGGACTTTGTTGTCAGGCGTCTCACTGCTCGCCTACGTACTTACGAAAATTGCCGTCGGTATTTTTGCCGGCGGTATCGTGTTCAGCGTGCTGATCCCGGAGCTCAGCTTCATGGGGATGAACAGCTTCTGGATCGGGTCGATCCTCGTAATCGTCTTTACGGGGCTGTACACTGTTTTGGGGGGGCTTCGTGCCGTGGCTTATACAGAAGCGGTTCAAACACTGGTGCTTATCTTTGGATCCGTGATGGTTCTTTATTACGGGTTGGACGCCATTGGTGGCTGGAACCGGCTATACGAGGTGGCGGGACCCGAGATGTTTGATTTGTGGAAACCGATCGTGCCTGACGGTTACAGTGCGACCTGGGCACCGGTCCTGGGAGAGGGAGAAATGGCCTGGTACTTTAACAGTAATTATCCCTGGCTCGGGATGCTGTTTGCCGCCCCTATTGTGGGACTGTGGTACTGGACGACCGACCAGTATATCGTACAGCGGGCCCTGGGGGCTCCCAATGAGAAGGAAGGCCGTCGCGGGACGATCGCGGCTGCTTTCCTGAAGCTTCTGCCCGTGTTTCTTTTCATTATCCCCGGAATTATTGCGTTTGCTCTTGCCAAGTCGGGAGAGATGGCCGTACTTCAGGAGGCATTGATGAATCAGCAGGGAGAGATTATCAATGAGAATGCACAGGCCTCGTTTCCCTTGCTGGTGGCGCATATCCTGCCGGTGGGGATCCGCGGTATCGTGGTAGCGGGACTTCTGGCTGCGCTGATGAGTTCGCTGGCAGGGGTATTCAATGCCTCGTCCACGCTTTTTACGATGGACTTTTACAGTAAGTTCAGACCTGACGCCTCCGAAAAGCATCTGGTTTGGATGGGGCGACTGGCAACGGTTGTAATGGTGATTATAGGCTTGCTCTGGATCCCGGTCATCCAGGGAAGTCGGGGATTGTACGACTACCTGCAGGGCGTGCAGGCGTATTTGGCTCCCCCCATATTTGTGGTTTTCTTCTTCGGCGTCTTTTTTAAGAGGCTGAACAAACAGGGGGCACTGTCCGCACTGATCGTGGGACTGTTCCTGGGAGTATTCCGCCTGGCTATCGATACGCCCGTGATGCTGGGCGAGGGCTTTGCCTATGCCGAAGGTTCTTTTTTCTGGATCGTCAACAATATTTTCTTCCAGTACTACAGCCTTTTTATTTTTCTGGTCTGTATTGCCGTAATGTTTGGCGTGAGCTATATGACGGATCCGCCGAAATACGAGAAAATATCCGGGTTGACCTACGGGACGCTCACCGATGAAGATAAACGCATGTCCCGTGAAAGCTGGAACTGGGTGGATGTTTCGCTTTCGGTTCTGCTCGTTGCCGTTATAGGGTTTATCTATATCTATTTCAGCGGGTAGCCGGTTTTCTCACAAGTATATTACTGAATATATTGTAACCTTTTGCAAAGCAATGAGTTGTATCAATGTTTAATCCGTTTAAAAAGTACCAGGATGTTTTTCCTGCGAAATTTATCCTTCAACTGCGTTGAAGATAGAATGGTGTGCTCAATGTACCCAAATACATTTCCGCGACCATTTTATCTTCGTCTTGCTGACAAACCCCGAGAATTCGGGGCTTGGTGAGAAAACGGGATGGGGTTGTTGAGTTATTGTGCGGCCATGTATTGTGCCATTTTTGGAACGACGCAAAAGCGGAACCCAAAACGTTGCCGGCTGAATAAATGGTGCTGGCATTTTCTGCTCCTGTACTAAAATCATTTAACTCGTCCCTCCGGTCCTCCAACAGGAAATGATTTTTAACGCTCCGGCTCCGGTCACTCATTTCAGCACCATTTATTAGGCCGGGATAGACTGGGTGTTTTTTAAGCGACACTACGTCACGGCAAAGAGTTTGGCGAGAAGCAGGGAGATCGGGAGTAAAAGCACCACCGCGATTCCCGTCAGAAAGCCGCCAAAACCGGCAGCTATGGCGGCGTTCAATAAT
The DNA here is from genome assembly GCF_041642155.1 of Fodinibius sp. Classification (NCBI taxonomy): domain Bacteria; kingdom Pseudomonadati; phylum Balneolota; class Balneolia; order Balneolales; family Balneolaceae; genus Fodinibius; species Fodinibius sp. The sequence goes on along the minus strand of NZ_JBEPWZ010000158.1, from coordinate 3,434 downwards.
ATAAGCGATAAAACGCCTCGTTTAACCGCTTTTTTTATGATATCCGGATTGGGCTCAAAAGCCGCTTTCCAGAAGGGGGGGATGACCATCCCGGCAAAGAATATAATAAAAAGAGAAGCGGTGCCCACCGCGTAACCGGGAAGAAAGCCCAGCAAGAATAAGCAGAGCGTCACCAGTACAATGAGTGCCAGCGCCGCCAGTCCCGATCTCCTGTCACCGCCGTGCACCTCGCCCTGGCTCACCAACGTAATAGATCCGATATATGCCACCGGCAGCAAGGCCAGGAACCAGATGGAGGAAAAAGAAGCCGGTATGATGCTGCATCCCAGCAATAGGTTGCCTCCCCTGCAGCCCCCCATGAAAAGGGGTCCCCACAGGGCAGAATGCTTGGCCCAATAGTCGTATAGCAGCGCACCACAGCTGACAGCTATCGCTATAAACCCGGCATAGCTGTTTACCTGGAAAGCGGCCAGAATACCTCCAAGCAGCAGGGCAGAACCGGCCAGGGCTGCCCCCGACTTCGATGCGCGTCCGCTGGGGATGGGACGCTCGGGGCGTTCTTCGGCATCCAATCCGGCATCAAAGACGTCATTAAATACCACGCCCCCGCCGTAGAGACCAAAGGTGGAAAGAAGCAGCCACCCAAGATTCGGATGAGTGACAGACAAGGCGCTCCCCGAGACGAGAATGACCCCGCCCGCCGCCGCAAAGCCGGCCAGTATATCGGCGAAAGCGGTAACGATGTTGGCGGGACGCATGAGCTCGCCGTAGGCCCGGAGGCGGGAGAATGGGGAAAGATCAGTTGATGTTGATGTACTCAATGAACGGATATAATTGTGTTATTAGCTACATTATATTGAATTGAACGTAACATGCATCTTGTAGCGTCCAGGCAAAGAGAATTATAAATGAAACATTAAAAATGCGGAAAATGCGATCCTGTTATCACGAGAAAACGGCGTTTCCGGCGGACCTTTCCTCCTGACAGTTGAATATTTTGCTAAAGTTGAACCCAGAAGCTACCAAAGGTCTCTGCTACTCAATAATAATATCATCCCTGTCGGGATCTTCTTTTTCAATGAACGGTTTGGAACCGCCGCGCAGCACAGAATTACCGCCATAGGTCTTGCTTTGATCGATCAGCGGCCGGTCCAGCCAGTCTTCTTCCTGAATCTGGCCGCTTTGCTTATAGGCGTCCAGCGCGTTTTGATAACATACCTGCCGGACCTCCTCTTTACTGAGCCCGCGCTCCAGCATCAGCTGGGCCGTTTTGGGAACCCCCAGGGGATCACTTTTACCCCAGTCCGCGGCGCTGTCCACAAAAATACGTTCCGTACCATACCGTTTGACAATCTCCACCATCCGTTCATTCCCCATCTTGGTACCCGGGTAGATGGTGAAGGCCGTCCAATAGCCGCGATCGAGCACCTCCTGGACCGTTTCTTCATTGTTATGGTCGATAATAACCCTGGAGGGGTCCAATCCATGTTCCTCACACAGGTCCATACTGCGGCTGGTGCCCTGCTTCTTGTTGCGGTGCGGCGTATGAATAAGGACCAGCTTATCCATTTTCTTTGCGAGCTCCAGCTGCTTGTGGAAATATTTTTCCTCGAGATCCGTCATGTCGTCATAGCCGATTTCACCGATAGCGACGACTCCTTCTTTGTTGGCAAAGCGGGGCAGCAGATCCATCACGTCTTCGGCCAGTTCTTCGTTATTTGCTTCTTTTGCATTCAACCCGATAGTACAATAGTGGCGAACGCCAAACTGTTCGGCCCGAAAGCGTTCCCAACCCACAATCATGCTGAAATAGTCAAGCATGGAACTGGCATCCGTCCGCGGTTGTCCCAGCCAGAAAGCCGGTTCGATGACCGCCACCACGCCCGCCTGACGCATCGCTTCGTAGTCGTCGGTTGTGCGTGAGATCATGTGAACATGCGGATCAATAAACTTCATTTCGTCAATGGACATAATGCGATATTATTTAATTTCAAATTGGTTTAAGAAACAGTGAAAACGGCATGGAATAAAACAAGTCAATCCGTATTAAACGCTGCGCCGATATCATCCCAGTCAACGGCTTCCTGCTTCACCTGCTGGACCGTTTCCCGGTGCTCTTTGAGCAAAACTGCTGCCTGCTCAGAGGGACTGTCCGACAAAGCCAGCACAGCGGCCTGTTGCTGCAGATCGTCTTCGTGATCAAGTACGCGTTCGAGATCGTCGATCATATCACCCAGTGCAAAAGGTCCCACCGGCCGCCACAGCTCGGGCGAGACACTCCGGTCGGCCGCCCAGCGCTCGTGAGCGTAGTCAACCAGCATCCTTGCCAGTTTCTCGTTCGCCCGGCGGTCAATGCCGTCAATAAGATAGAGCGGGCTATCTACAAAGAGCGCTTTAAGCACCACCTGGTTCCACGCCCCCTCATCCATAAAGTCGGCCGGATACGGGTTGCGCAGTGCCACTGCATTGAATACGGAGGTTATGTTACTTCGTATTCCCTCGGCCGCTCGTTGGGTCAGCTGTTTGGGATAGGGCATAACAGGGAGGCTTTGATACAGGGCAATAGCCTCACCCATGTCACTTGAAATAAACGTTTTTTCCAGAATGTCCAAAAAGTCTTCCTGTTCTCTCCCCGTGATGCTCAACACCAGGTACGTCCGTCCCAGCTGATCGAGCCTCCAGTGACCGGGCTGCCAGCGGGGACGCCGTTCCCGGGCTTCTTCAAGGTCGTCCGGTGATAAATCCAATGCATCCTTGCCGGTGTGCTGAGGGACGCCGCTGAACGAAGCAAAGAACTGCCAGTCCTCTGCCCCGGCTTTCAGCTCATCACTTGTTGATGTTATCCAGGAGAAGGCCTCCTCATCCAGCCTCTCCTGCAGCCATGAGCGTATTAATAATTGCAGGGATGGAATATCAATTTCCAGTTGAGATTCAGCCATTATAGCATATCTTTATTTAATTATAAAAGTAACCTGTGAGATAGTCCAATTGCCAACATTATTGGTATTTATTTTCTTACCTTTGGAAGATGCTACTGTAACAATGATTTCACAAAATTTCCAGTCTAATTTTTTATTTCACATAATATTACCATCTTTGCATCGGTTTTTATAACGTGGTCTCTTCGTGACTAATATGAAATTATTCGTTATTCTATTCCTACTTAAAGCTTTAGAATAATAGAAGGCTTTGCATAACCAGGGGTTTTGTTCAAGAGCAGCAATGATCCCTCTTGGGAGGATTAAGATGATAACTGCGAAATTTTTTTGTGATTAATCCAGGTTAAGAATGCAAAACGTCAGTTAACACCGTTAATTTGTTGCACTTATTGACCTATATGAATAGGTTCGCTTATTATGAAGATTATAGAACAAGAAGTACCAGTTTCATTTAACTACAACGTTTACTTTACCCGCGGATTGTTTGAACATGAT
>NZ_JBEPWZ010000157.1:0-6812 GCF_041642155.1 Fodinibius sp. | reverse complement strand
AATAAGCTGGACGGCAATATCCATCGAAACATCTTCGGGATCAAAGTCGTTGGGCAAACTGATATTCTTTTTCCCGTGCTTGATATACGGCCCGTAACGTCCGTCCATAACACGCACTTTTTTACCACTGTCCGGATGATCGCCCAGATCCTTGATGACAGAGCTGCTCCCGGACTTTTTCTTTTTCTTGTTCTCCAACAGCTCTACGGCCCGGTCCAACCCGATATCCAACACGTGATCGCTGCGCTTCAGGGAAGCAAAAGTGCCGTCATGAACTACAAAAGGGCCATAACGTCCCACGCCCGCCTTTATCACCTTTCCGGTCTCTGGGTGTTCTCCCAGCGGACGGGGCAGCTCCAGAAGACGGAGGGCCAGGTCAAGGTCTACCTCCTCCGGTTTCATTCCTTTCAGCAGCGACGCACGCTGCGGCTTTTTATTATCGTCGGACACTTCCCCGACCTGTACATAGGGGCCATACCGTCCATTCAGTATAAATATAGGTTCCCCCGTATCCGGGTGTTGACCAATCGACCTGGGCCCCTCTTCCTCTGTTTGAATCAGTTCTTCCAGCTTTTCCACCGTAATGTCGCTGGGCTTCCAGCTGTCAGGAATCGAAGTTGTCAGCTCCTCTCCATTCGCCTCCTTTTTCAGGTATGGTCCATACCGTCCTACAAATACTTTAATACCATTCAGGTCCGGCAGGGGTAAGTCAAGGTGCCGGGCTTCTTTGGGGTTTATCTTATCTTCCTGCTCATCGACCTTCGCTTTAAGTCCCTCTTTCCCTTTATAATACGTACTTAAATATTCATTGATATCCAGCTTTCCACGAGCGATTTCATCCAGCTTGGCTTCCATCTCCGAAGTAAAATCACTGTCTACAACATCGTGGAGGTTCTTTTCCAGCAGTTCCGTAACGGCGAAAGCCGTAAAAGTAGGAATTAATGTTTTTCCATCGGCCTCCACATACCCGCGGTTCTGAACGGTACTGATAATTGAGGCATAGGTACTGGGACGGCCGACACCGCGTTTTTCCAGTTCTTTCACCAGGGTCGCCTCGGTAAATCGCGCCGGCGGCTTGGTTTCGTGTGAAATGGGCTCGATCCCCTCCTCTTCCACCTCTTCGCCCTCGCGCAAGACGGGAAGGAACCGCTCCTGGTTTTCCAACGCCGCATCGGGATCGTCACTCCCCTCCACATAGGCCCGGAAAAAACCAGGAAATATAATTTTCTTGCCACTCGTCTTGAATTCGGCTACTCTGTCGTTCGCCCTGGCCTCGATGGTAACGTTGGTGAATTCCAGTTCGGCCCGGGCCATCTGGGTGGCAACCGTTCGCTTCCAGATCAGGTCATAGAGCTTAAACTGGGCCCCGCGCAAACCTGCTGCTTCCGGTTTTCGGAAACTGCTTCCAGCGGGACGTATGGCCTCGTGGGCTTCCTGTGCTCCCTTGGAGCCGCCGCCGTAATTACGGACTCGCTCAAAGAGGTATTCATCCCCGTATTCCTCTTTGACCGCACTCCGTGCCGCGTTGATGGCCTGTCCCGACAGCCGCGCCGAGTCGGTACGCATATAGGTAATATATCCATTCTCGTACAGCTTCTGGGCGACACCCATGGTCTGCTTGGCCGAAAAATTAAGCTTGCGGTTGGCTTCCTGCTGAAGCGTCGAGGTTATAAAAGCAGGGGATGGATTACGTTTCTTGCGATTTTTCTTGACTTCCGAAACCTCCCATTCGGCATCCTCCAGGTTGTCGCGCAGCTCGGAAGCCGATTTATCGTCCAGCAAGACGACTTTTTTTGGCTTTTTCAGCTTACCGGTACTTTCATCAAAATCTTTTCCCGATGCCAGGCGTTTGCCGTCCAGATGCGTCAGGTCGGCTTCAAAAACTGCGTCATCATCCACCTTGTGAAGCGTTGCTTTTAAGTCCCAGTACCGGGCCGTGCGGAACTTCATGCGCTCGCGCTCGCGCTCCACCAAAAAACGAACAGCCACCGACTGCACGCGTCCCGCCGAAAGTCCGGGGGCAATTTTTTTCCAGAGCAGCGGGGAAATGGTATAACCCGCCAGTCGGTCGATAATGCGGCGTGCCTCCTGCGCATTCACCAGGTTAATATCAATATCGCGAAAATGATTTAATGCCTCCTGAATCGCTTCTTTGGTAATCTCCCGGAACACCATTCGCTTGACCGGAACCTTGGGTTTCAGTATCTCCGTCAGATGCCATGATATCGCTTCCCCTTCGCGGTCTTCATCCGTCGCCAGGATAAGCTCGTCCGCCTCCTTCAGTGCTTTTTTCAACCGCCGGACCACCTTCTTCTTACTGGACGGGATCACATACAGGGGATCAAAATCATTATCGGTATTCACGCCCAGGTTGGCCCACTCCTCGCCCTTGAATTTTTTGGGTACCTCTTTGGCATTGGCCGGCAGATCGCGGATATGTCCCATCGACGAGTCGATGACGTAATCTTTGGGCAGATACTTCTTGAGCGTTTTTATTTTTGTGGGGGACTCTACAATTACAAGAGACTTCATATACTACTTGTTCTACAAATTTTGGATCATATCCTTTAACTCGGAGGCATGATCTTTAGTATTCACTTTTTTTATTATGCCCTGAACGGTGCCGTCGGTATCAATAAGATAAGCCGAGCGCGTGGGGGCTTCGTATGTATTACCAAACATATTTTTTTTAACGATCGAATCGGTAGCATCGGCAAACGCATACTCCGGGTCGGATGCCAGCACATAGTTGATACCTAATTTTTCCGCATAATTTTTATGCGACCCGCAGCTGTCTTTGCTGATAGCCACCAGGTTATATCCACGCTCATCGAACCAGTCCGCTTCATCAGCCAGGCTTTTATTCTGCTTATCACACCCCGAAGTATTATTCCGCATATATACCGAAACAATAGTGGGACGGTCCAGCAATTCTGAAAACGTTACGGTTTGTTCTTCGCCATCTTTAACGATGTCGATCGAAAAATCAGTTTCTATTTTCGTGCCTGTTTCTATCATATAAGACGCTTGTTAAATGGTTGAGAAATCAGAAGAAGGTTCAATGGCATGCTTCATTTGTGCGCACAGTGCCGTTATTTCCCGTCGTTACATAATAACGGGATTACCCAGATACTGCAATAAATCTTTGAATGACCGAAGGTAAGGCTCCTACTTGAAGATTGGATGAAGGACTCCAAGCGAAAAACGAGAAGAAGAAATCCAAGCCCTGTTCTCACTCCATTCCCCCCTCCCCCATCCTTGCCTTACTTATCCTTGAGCAAATACTTCGCCACGGCAGCCACCACGATACTGTGATGGATGGTTCCGTCCGCAACATACTCCAGAAAAGTGTCTAACGGCGTCAAATGAACGTTAATGCGTTCGTGTTCATCGGGATTTTGCTCCTCCTCGTATTCGCATTCGGTCGCCAGGTACAGGTGGGTAAAGTTATTCATCATGGCAGGATTTGAACTCACCTTCCCCAGGCTGCTCCAGTGGTCCGATCGATAGCCGGTCTCCTCCAGGAGTTCGCGGGCGGCCGTATCATCGGGGTATTCTCCCGGATCCACCACGCCGCCTGGAATTTCAAGGGTGGGTTGTTCTATGCCGTACCGGTACTGCTCTACCAAAACAACTTCTCTATTCGTAGTAACCGGTACCACATTAACCCATTCGGGCGCCTGCAACACATAGAAATCACCCTCATTCTGCTCTTCTCCCGATTCGAATACCATTTTCCGCTGCAAAAGATTGAATATGGGTGTCTGATATTCCTTATTTTCATATGCTACCGACCAGGGCTCGATCGTAAACTGAAACGACTTTTTATTCATAAAGTTCATTACCTATTATTTATGGCTGACCGATTTAAGTTTCAATCCGAAGATATCCAATCAGAAGCGGAAATCAACGACCAGGTTGAAAAGGCTTGTGATATTATGGAATCGATTTATGATAATGGTGAATACCCGAATGTACTGGTCAAACGATCGTGGTCCAAACATAATCCTGTTATCACGGGAGAAATGGCACGCCCGAAATCCTATCGGTGGTACCTGCTTCGCGAGCTTAAGAAGCTGGCGCACAAGGGAGCCGAAATCAGTATCATCCCTTCACGCGACCGCCTCTCCATGAACGATCCTGCATTACTGGACAATACCGATGAGGACGAGTGGGATATCACTCAGAAGAAACTCTTTTTGTTCAGCCCGGAGCGCATCGAAATATCGCTCAACCGCCTCCAGCATTATACGGGTACCAAGCCCGAAGACTTCCAGCGCTATATTCTGTTTACCAATTACGACATGCATGTACAAGTTTTTCAGGACAAGTTTCCCGGCTGTGTCAAGCCCCGTCGCAGCGGGATTCAGATGCCTGCCTACCATCACAAATTAGCTGATAACAAGGGAATATCACTGGTCAATATCGGCGTCGGTCCAGCCAATGCCAAAACCATTACCGATCATATAGCCGTACTTCGTCCCGATGCCATGATTATGGTCGGCCACTGCGGTGGACTGCGCAACCACCAGGATATTGGCGACTTTGTGCTTGCTACCGGCTTCATGCGGAATGACGGCGTGCTGGATGATATCCTGCCCCTCAACATTCCCATAACGCCAAACTACCTGCTGAATGTCTACCTTAAGGAGGTCCTCGATTCCTACGACCGCAACCACCGGATGGGCACGATCTTTACGACCGCCAACCGCAACTGGGAATTCATGAAGCGACGCACGGTCGAACAGATCCATATGAGTCGAAGCATCGCGGTGGATATGGAATCGGCTACCGTCGCCACCAACGGTTATCGCTATCGCATACCCAATGCTACGCTGCTTTGCGTAAGCGACAAGCCGCTGCATGGCAAACCGAAGCTGAGTGATGATGCGCAGAAGTTTTATGATGATTCCAAACAACTGCATCTTGCCATGGTTATCAAAGTCCTGAATATCTGCAAGGAAAATTATCCCGAGGGATTGCCCAATGCCAGCATCCGGGCGATGAATGAACCCCTGATGGGCGGACAGGATGAAGAGTAGGAAAGCCCTGTGATCCCCGCCGGCAAAAAGATATAATATTAATACAGGTGCACTTTTACCTTATTCATAATTCTAATGCATTATGGCAAATGTAATTGTCAATAGAGTCAAGGAATTTTTAAAAAAATATCCTCCGTTCAGCTTTCTCTCCGAGAGCCTGCTGGAATCCGTAGCATCCGAAGTTGAACTGAGATATTATGCCAAAGAGGAATACCTTTTTCATGCGGGTGATCCGGCCAAAAAATATTTCTTTGTCGTCAAGGAGGGGGCCGTTGCACTCACCGAAGATCAACAGGGAAAACACATTCCGGTCGAATATTGTGATGAAGGAGATGTCTTCGGCGTACGTTCTTTGCTGGGAAGAAGGTCCTATGTTTTGGATGCCCTGGCCAGTGAGGACAGCCTCGTCTATGCGATCCCCGTGGAAATATTTGACAAAGTGTTAAGCGAAAATAACAGGGTCAGCCAGTATTTCGCTGCGGGATTTGCATCCGGGCAGATTGTAGTCAAAACAGATCTTTCTCAGGCCGAGTTCGCCACAACCCAATTCCAGGAGAATATAGAGGACAGTGGATTAACCATTTTTTCCGGCCAATCGGATATTACCTATACACCGGATGTTCTCAGCTGTCAGGAACACGAAACCGTGGAAAATGCGGCCCGGCTGATGAGCCGCGCCAATGTTGGCTCTATCCTTGTGGTCGACAACAATGGGTTTCCAAAAGGCATTGTTACGGACAAGGATTTACGAAACAAGGTGGTCGCCGCAGGCCGATCGCCTGCGGCCCCGATCTCCGAGATCATGAGCAGCCCGGTCATTACGATGACAAAAGAAGCCGACTTTGCAACGCTTTACCTGACTATGATCAAAAACAGGGTGCATCATCTCATTTTAACAGAAGACGGTACCGATCAAAGCAGCGTCACCGGCATCATCTCGGATCACGATCTTTTGCTGTCGCAGGGAAACAGCCCGGCCGTCATCATCAAAACTCTGGTCAATTCCGAAAGCGTTGATGAACTGAGACGGTTGAGAGATCAGGCTGACCTCCTGTTAACGTACTATTTGGAAAATGAAGTATCCATGAGCTTTGTCACCGGTATTATCTCAGAAATCAATGATATCATTATCCAAAAAGCCGTGGAACTGTCCCGGCCCAAGGTTGCCCCCGGTTACCCGGATGTCCGGGATACCAGCTTCTGCTTTTTATCCCTGGGAAGCGAAGGGAGGGAAGAACAACTATTGCGTACCGATCTGGACAATGCCCTTGTGTATGAAGACGTGAATGATGGCCAAAAAGCACAAGCGGCCGAATACTTCCAGGCTCTCGCAAAAGAAGTGGTTGACGTGTTGGTTTCCTGCGGTTTCAAACCTTGTCCCGCCAAAATGATGGCCAACAACCCCCGCTGGTGCCAGCCACTGTCCGTTTGGAAAAGTTATTTTAAAGAATGGATCACCACACCGGACAAAAAAGCACTCCTGCATGCGGCCATCTTTTTTGACTTCCGGGCTGTTTATGGCCACCGTCCCCTGGCGGAAGAGCTGTCCTATCATGTTCATGATCTCATTGACCGGCATGAACTCTTTCTGAATTTTTTTGCCGCCAATGCCCTGCTGAATTCCCCCCCGCTCGGCTTTTTCAGAAATTTGCTGGTGGAAAAGTCCGGCAACCAAAAAGATAAATTTGATATTAAACTCAGGGCGATGATGCCCCTTGTAGATGCCGCCCGGCTGTTAATACTCAACCATGGCATTGCTGACCTTACCAA
>NZ_JBEPWZ010000156.1:0-6826 GCF_041642155.1 Fodinibius sp. | reverse complement strand
CCGGAGCTGACCTGGACCCCGGAAAAGAAACTGGTCGGCAGCAGGGAGAGATCCGCTTGCCCGAGCGTGGGACTGTTAATCGGAATGCCCTCCCACAGCACCTGGATCTGCTCGGAAGAGAGCCCCCGCTGCGAAGCGGTTGCCATCCCGCCCGGCCCGTTATTCTTTATAAATAAGGAGGACTGTAAAGACAGGGTCTCGCCAATGGATTGGGTGTGTAATAAGCTCAGCCGGGTCGAATCTATTACTTCTACGGCAGTAGGTTGATACTTCAGCGGCTGATCAATGCGTGTGGCCACGACTTCAACTTCATCAAGCTGAAGCGTATCCGCTATCATTTGCGTTTGTCCATGCGCTGGCTGGTAAACATATAACAATAAAGCCACGCAGCATACGACAGCCCTGCTGATCTGCTTTTTTCTATATAAAGATAATAAGTGTAAGATGGTCATAAAATCCTCGCAGAAACTTTAACTCCCGAAAGTTTCTCAAGAAATAGGATCGTTTGGCAGGTCTTCTGGCTCATCCTGCTGTCCGGCCTTCCCATCCCGGTTACCGGGACAGTGGCAAAAGGTTGGAGACAACACTACAATGGATTTACAGTTGCGGGTACAGCTTCCGGTTTCTCGCCATGCGTGATATGCTTCAACAAATGACGAGGCACGGAATTCCCTTTTCATTCTATCCCGGGGCCGACAGTCGCCGGGCGGGACGGAAAACCAATACACTATTTCAAAGAGCGTTCGTAAAGTAGGAGCTTTCTTGATAAAAAGAAAGGCGCAGTTTTTAATCCTGACTGCCGCCGGAGTCCTGGGCGCTCACACAAATAATGAACTATAATAAATCGTACTGTTATTGTAGTATTGATTTTTGCTCCGGCATGAAAGACACAAATCCCACAGACACTTGAGGCTCTATTATCGTCATCATCCGAAAATTGGTCTTATACCAGAATCAGGAAATCTGACCGGGTCCGTGGGAGAACAGGAAAGCTGTTTTAGAATAACGACTCATTTGGAAAAACGCTTCCCGGAAAGAGAATTATAGTTAGAACACTATCTTGTTATCCCCCGGCGGTATTTTTTATTCGTTTTTTGGCCGCTCAAAAAATGAACAAAAAAATCACTTAAATTAAGACTCCAACTTCCCCAGCTCATGGATCAAATCCCGGACCGAATGGCAGGGGTATTGCTCTCCTTCATAGCTGATCTCCCACTGGAATTCCTTCCCGGACGGCTGTACCACCACCCGGAGCTCCGTACCATTCGATTCTGATACCTCATAGCCGGAGCGCTCCAGGGCCCGTCGCGTCCAAAAGACGCCCTCGGCATCCCCATGCAGGCAGATCGACCCTCTGGAAGGTTCGTGAAGCCTGAACGAACCGGTGGCACGGTCGAAATCGAAGCTGTCCTGCGCAAACACCGCTTCAAACGTACCGTCCAGCACCAGATCCTCGGGCGTGCCGGTGACCACCCTGCCCTGCCGGTCAATGAGCCACAGCGAGTCGGCCGCTTTAAGGGCGAGGTCCAGCTCATGGGTTGACAGTAAAACCGCCTTTCGCGTATTATGGGACAAACGACGCAACAGGCGCATAATCGCCACCCGGTTGGGCAGGTCCAGGTGAGCCGTGGGCTCATCCAGCAAGATAGCGGAGGTATCCTGCGCCAGCGCCCGGGCGATCATCACTTTTTGACGCTCCCCGTCGCTCAGGTGCAGTACGTCGCGGTCGACAAACGGTTCAATACCCGTGGATTCAATAGCCCAGGCTATTTTTTCTTCATCTTGTTGGTCCAGCGAACCGAACCACCCCGTGTAGGGCGAACGACCGAAGGCCACCAGCTCGTATACGCTTAAATTACCGATCGTAAGACGGTCGGTCAGCACCGTACTTACCTTCCGGGAGACCTCCCTGACAGAAAGACCGCTTATTTCTTCCCCCGATAAATGGATCGTCCCGCTCAATGGAGCGTGCAGCCCGGCGAGCGTGCGGATAAGCGTTGACTTTCCCGATCCGTTGGGTCCCAGCAGGCAAACAACCGCTCCCCTGTGCAGCGACACATCAATATGGCGGGCCACGGTGGTGGAGGTACGACGACGTCCCCGCGTCGGAAATCCGATCTCCAAATCCCGGCTCGATATGATAGGTTCAGGGTTATCCATCAGAAGGAAGCCTGCAGGTTTTTGCGCTGAATGATCACCCATATCACCACCGGAGAGCCCACCATCGAAGTGACCGCGCTGATGGGCAGGGTCGCCGTAGAGCCGGGCATCTGGGCGATGACATCACAGCCCAGCAGCAGCATCGCTCCCATCAACAGGGTCCCCGGAACGAGCACGCGATGCTCGTTCGTGCCCAGCAGCGACCTGGTCAAATGGGGAACGGCAATCCCGACAAAACCGATAGGCCCGCAAAAGGCCGTGATGCCCCCGGCCAGCAGGCTGGTGCTTACGATGATCCATATCCGGGCCCTGGAAACGGACAAGCCCATGCTGCGCGCGTAATTTTCGCCTAACAACAGCCCGTTGAGCGATTTGGACAGCAGCATGGCCATGCCTCCTCCTGCGAGCGTCAGGACGCCCAACATCCAAAGCTGGCTGAGCGGTACCCCTCCCAGGCTGCCGAACGTCCATATCAGGTAGTCCTGGATCTGTTCCGGCCGGCTGAAATACTGCCAGATACTCACCAGAGCGATGGTCATATTGCCGACCATCAAACCGATAATAAGCAGCGTCACATTATCCCGAACCTTTACGGAGATAAGCAGGATAAGCAACAATACCGCTGCCGAACCGATACTTGCCGCTAATATAATCAACCAGCTCCCCATTGCGGACAGTTGCCGGATGGCAAAAATAGTCGTGATCGTCCCGCCGGCTAACATTACCACCGCTACGCCGAGACTCGCGCCCGCTGTGATGCCCAGCACCGATGGTCCGGCCAGCGGGTTACGGAACAGCGTCTGCATAAGGAGTCCCGCCACGGAAAGCGCGCTGCCGGCCAGGATAGCGGTAACAGCGCGGGGTATGCGTATGTTGATCAGAATCTTTTGCCAGGCCGGTTCCCGGGGTTCTCCTCCCGACAACATATGCAGAATATCGGGAAGTGGGATATTCACCGAGCCGAGCGCCAGGTTTAACAGGAAAAGCCCAACGACCCCCGTCACGAGGAGGAAAAAGTACAGGGGACGAATTCCCATGCGATACGGCCTTTTATGATCCCTTGGCTGATCAGTCATCACTCAACATTGTCGTAATAGTAAAAGTCATGGTCGCCCGCGATTTCAGGATGGAAAATTTTGATCAGGTCAGCCAGAACGAGGTCGGGACGTACGACCCCCGACTCCCAAAAGTCATTCGCCCCCGACGGGGTGGAACGCCGATAGTTATGATAGATTTCGCCGGTCTGAAATGATTTAAAATCGCGGAAGCGCTCATCTTTGGCTAAAATATCCTCTTTTGTTTTTGCGGTTCCAGGGTGCAACCAGACATCGGCTTCCAGTCCCTGCCGGTACACCACCTCGAATGCTTTTCGGAGTCCCCCGGTCTCCTCAGACTCCAACCACGGGTAATCCGCTCCCGCGTCCTTGAGAAACCGGGCGGTAAAACTCTCCCCGCCCGGGACAAACCAGGCGCCCTTGTACGGCATATTATTGATCGTCATCGGCTTATCCTCCACCGTGTCAACCGCTGCCTTGAAATCGTTATATTGCCGGGCTACCTTGTCAAACTTTTTGTTGGCCAGCTTTTCTTTGTTTAACAGGGCCGCCATCACCTTGACCCATTCCGCCTTGCCAAGCGGGGTCGTCTCCAGCCATTCGGAATTCACCAGCAGATCAATACCGGAATCCATCAGTACGCGGTAATGATCAAACTGTGATGTGGGTCCCCCGGAAACCATAAGCAGATCGGGATCGAGGGCAAGCACCTTTTCCTTATTGAGCTCCCCTTCCTGGAAGCCGGTTATGGTCCCCTCCTCTATTCGCTGGCGGACCTCCGGGGTATAGACATAATCGGCGCCCACCACTCCGGTAACCCTTTCATTGGCGTCGAGCATATCCGTGAGAGCGATATGAGTGGCGGAAGTGGCGACCAGGGTGCGGACGGGAATGGGGATTTTTCGGGTATTTTTTACGTTAACCTGATCTGCTATCTCCCTTGGTACCAGGGAGTAGCGCAACGTGTCGAGGCGATCCTGAAAAGGATTGATAATTTCCAGAAGCTTGTAGTTGTCGCGGTAACTGATGCGAAATCCCTCGGCATAATCGGCCTCTGCCTTGTGGGAAAAATCGACGGCTACCGTGTCGGGTTCCGGGGAGTTTGGCTGCCCTTCGGAAGCAGACGATTGGCAACCCGCCGCGAGCAGAACGGCGACCAAAAGGACCGCACAGGCACGTCTATTGTAGTATGCATGTCGAAAAAAGGATCGCCTTGTTGACATCGGTACGGCTTTTCTCCCGAAAGCTTTTCCATCATCATTGCCGGCAGGTCTTCTGGCTTGCTCCGCTTTCAACAACCTTCCCGTCCGCCGGCCGGCGGACAGTGGTATCGAAGGATTAAAAACGTTAGTCCGTATCTCTCACAAAAGAGTGTTGAGAAACAAGGGTTAAGAGCTTACAGCAGCGGGGACTGCTCCGGACTACCCGTGGCCACACGGCACAGGTCACCGGATTCCCTTTTAACGTCCCGCCTGCAGCGGGACAAACCGTCAATGAATCAGTAGGTTAGAAATAGATGATTAAAGTAACGGTATTCTGTCATATAAGCCAACGGGAAACTTACCCGGATGTTCAGCCCCGGGGCAATGCTATTCCCAACATACCAGGATCCGGCGAAAAGGCTGTGAGTCCGTATTACTTTTCTTATCTTATGCCCCGCACCCACGACGTTCACTCTTAATAATCTTGTCGAAAACGATTCATGACCTACCTGTCAACTGAAAACCTGGCCAAGAACTACGGTATCAAGGTGCTGTTTGAGGATCTCTCCTTCGGTATTTCAAAGGGGGACAAGACCGCCCTGATCGCTGAAAATGGTACGGGAAAGTCTACATTGCTGAAGATATTGGCCGGCAGGGAGACCCCGGATGCCGGCAAGGTGATGATTCAAAACGACGTCAGCATCGGCTTCCTCGAACAGGACCCGCAGCTGGATGAGCGCAAGACCATCCGCTCCTACATTGCGCAAAGCGACAACAGGATGGTTCAGCTCATCCAGCAGTATGAAAAAGCAGCCCGGGAGCAGGCTGAAAATTACAATGAGAAAACCCGGAAGGCGTTCGAGAAAGCCGCAGCAGCCATGGAGGCGGCCGACGCCTGGGATTACGAGCAGCGGATGGAACAGATTCTCGGCAAGCTGGATATCCACGACCTGGACCAGTCCATCGGCACTCTTTCGGGGGGACAGCGAAAGCGGGTGGCCCTGGCCTTTGTGCTGCTGGACGATCCGGATTTTCTGATCCTCGACGAGCCGACCAACCACCTGGATGTGGATATGATCGAGTGGCTCGAAGAGTACCTGAAAAAGAGTACCAAAACACTGCTGATGGTCACACACGACCGCTATTTCCTGGATCGCGTATGTAATCACATTATTGAGCTGGAGGACGGTAAAATCTATCACCATGATGGAAATTATCAATATTTCCTTGAAAAACGGGCGGAACGGCAGGAAATCGAGCGGAAAAAGATGCACAAGGCCAATCAGCTTTATAAAAAGGAGCTTCAGTGGATGCGGCGCTCTCCCAAAGCGCGGACGACGAAATCCAAATCGCGCATCGATGATTTTGAAGAGCTTCAAGACAAGACGGACACGGGTCCCGGGGGGCCTGAACTCCGCCTCCAGATGGATATGCACCGGATGGGCGGCAAGATCCTGGAATTGATCAATGTCTCCAAAAGTTATGGGGACGAGACCATTCTCGACAGTTTTTATTATGACTTTGAGAAAGGCGAACGGATCGGCATTATCGGCAAAAACGGTGCCGGCAAGAGCACCTTCCTCAAACTGCTTACAGGGGAAGAACCAATCGATTCGGGGAAGATACGGACGGGAGAAACCATCGTATTCGGCCATTACAGGCAGGAAGGACTCCTCTTTGATGAAGACCAGCGGGCGATCGATGTGATTGAAGACGTGGCCAAAGTCATCAAACTGTCAAGCGGGAAAAAGATATCCGCTTCGCAGTTTCTGGAGCACTTCCTGTTTTCTCCCGAAATGCAGTATACCCCGGTAAAAAAGCTAAGCGGGGGTGAAAAAAAGCGGCTCAGTCTGATGTTGGTGCTCATTCAGAATCCGAATTTCCTGATCCTCGACGAGCCGACCAACGACCTGGACCTGCTCACCCTCAATAAGCTGGAGGAGTTTCTGCTCGACTTCGAAGGCTGCCTGATCCTCGTTTCACACGATCGCTTTTTTATGGATAAGCTTGTTGAGCACTATTTCGTATTCGAGGGGGACGGGGAAATTCGCGACCATCACGGTACCTATGAAGAATACCGGGAACAACGAAAAAAGCGTGAAGACAAAGCCCGCGCCAGGCGGCGCAGTGAACAAAAGAAATCGGTCGCCTCGAAACCTAAAAAGAATAATCGATCTTCCGGTAACGAGGGACTCAGTTACACGGAGCGACGGGAATACCGGAAACTGGAAGAACGGATCGAAACACTCGAATCCAAGAAAGAAGCCCTGGAGTCACAGATTAGCAGCGGCGAACTCGACCACGAGGAACTGCTGGAGCAGTCAAGCCGGTATGCCGAACTAAAAGAAGAAATCGAAACCCAAACGGAACGCTGGTTTGAACTCGCCGAACGAGCCTAAAGAACTGCCT
>NZ_JBEPWZ010000155.1:0-6889 GCF_041642155.1 Fodinibius sp. | reverse complement strand
TGTAATCCTTGATAAAGACCCAGAAAAGCGTGGCGAAACCGTACGCTATAAAGGCTAACAGGTGCTGAATGCGGTGGATGGGCTTGTGTTCGGCGTTGGGGGAGAGCCGGATAAACTCCGCTACTTCCAGATCCTCGTCATGTTCATAAATATTCGTATAGGTATGGTGTATAATATTATGGGTGATTTTCCATATGTATCCATTGGCCCCCATCAGGTCGAAGGTATACCCCAGGATTTGGTTCACGTATTTATTCGAGGAGTAGGCACCGTGCAGGGCGTCGTGGGATACAGAAAAACCGATCCCCGCCATGCCGATACCCATGACGAAACAGAGAAAAGCCATGCCCCAGAGTCCCACGCTATTGCTAATAATCAGGCCATAGGCCCCAAAGTACACCGTCAAAAGAATTACGGTTTTCAGGACCATCTGTCCATTGGCGTGGCGGGACAGGTTGTTTTCTTCAAAGTAGCGTGCTACTTCCCGCTTTACGTTTCGGGAGAAGTCCTTTTTGTCCCTGCTTTTGAATGATATCCTGGTTGGTGCCATATGTTATGAAAGCCCTAAGGTATAATTAACCTATCGTTATAAAATAAACCAAAAAACAGACAGGAAAGAAAATGGTTTGTGAAAGATAACGGCTAAGTATCCTATTTGATTTGTCCCTCATTGTAATGAGCGGACGCTTTCTTTGGTTGAAGTTAGCTTACAACGGTAATTAAAGGATGTGGGTTCTTTTTTTCTCTATTACCTCACAGCGGGGGGCGAAAAGGGTCAAGCCAGCAGGAAGGTCATGCTTGCGGTCCCAGAGTAGGGCGTGTGGGAGCATATATATGGGTACTTAGTTTGATTAAGACTGTCAAAAAGGACCGGGAAAGGAAATAACTATGGGGACTCACCCCAGGGCTACGTCCAGGATCATCATAATGGTGAACCCCAGCATGGTCCCGAGCGTGGCGATATCGGTATTTCCGCGGATCTGAGATTCGGGTATCAATTCTTCAACGACGACGTAAATCATGGCACCGGCCGCAAAGGCGAGGGCGTAGGGCAGTATCGGCTGTATCATTAACACGGCCGCGGCGCCAATGACCGCGGATATGGGTTCTACAATCCCTGAAAGCTGTCCGTACCAAAAGCTTTTGCCGACCGACAGTCCCTCCCGGCGCAGCGGCATGGAGACGGCCGTACCCTCCGGGAAGTTCTGGATGCCTATGCCGATGGCCAGCGTAACGGCGCCCATCACGGTAGCACCGCCTGCAGCTTCGATGCCGGACGCTGCCGCTCCGAAAAGTACGCCGATGGCAAGTCCCTCCGGAATATTATGAAGTGTAATCGCAAGAACGAGGAGCGTGGCACGTCTCCAGCTGGTCGGCAATCCCTCCGCCTCTTCGACCGGCAAGCCGATATGGAGGTGGGGGAGGTAGGCGTCGCAGATACGCAGAAAAATACCCCCCGAAAGGAATCCGATAACGGCGGGCAGCCACTCAATGACCCCTTGAGCTGCCGCCATATCAATCGACGGCACCAGCAGCGACCAGAAACTGGCTGCAATCATTACCCCGGCGGCGAATCCCATCATGGCATCCAGCAGTTTGTAGTTTATTTCCTTTGTAAAAAAGACAAGCGCTGCTCCCATTGCCGTTAGTGTATAGGTAAACAAACCGCCGAAGAGGCTCTGGGTAATGGGACCCAGACCAAAAAAAAGATCTTTGAGCTCAGCTAAAGGTATCATTGAGTGACTGATCGATTATATATTTTTATAAAACAAAGGATAAGAAATTTTAATCTATTTCAAAATAAAAATTTAGTTAAGACTAATAATCTTGGTTATGCTTTCTCCTCGAGTTTCGGACGGGTTCTAAATTAAAGAAGCAGGTTGCCGGGATAAGTTGAATGCTTGAAATGCAGTTTTAAACACGAAGACAGAGGGATTCCATTAAAAAATGGGAAAGTTAATAATGGGAAATTGATAAGTTAAAAATTGAGAGGGAAAAGAGCTGAGGTACAGGTCCCTGTTTATCTTCATAGAGGACTCTTTGCAAAACCGTTTTTTTTTGCCCCATGTAGGCGGCATATTTTTTGGCAACCTTGTTTTATTGATGGGCGAAGACTGTTAATTTTAGCATTGAATGCTTACCTTCCTGCATTCTCAAACATGGAGCCCGAAGGACCCACTAAAGAATATTCGCACAGACCCCAAGTTGGTTATTGATTTAACTTTTTACAACAAAAATTAGCATCGATGAGCATCAATTTTGATAAAGAGCGCTTTCTGCATCGCCATATAGGAACGAACCCCGATCAAATCAGTGAAATGCTCTCTCTCATCGGGGCGTCGTCGCTGGATGAACTGATGGACCAGACCGTTCCGAAGAATATCCGCCTGACCCATGAGGTGGAATTAGATGAACCGATGAGCGAGTACCGGTTCCTGGAAGAGTTCCGTGAGCTCGCTTCGGAGAACGAGATCTTCGATTCCTACATCGGCATGGGGTATCATGAAACGCTGACGCCCAATGTTATTTTGCGCAATGTGCTTGAAAATCCGGGCTGGTATACGGCCTATACGCCTTACCAGGCGGAGATCGCCCAGGGCCGCCTGGAAGCACTGATCAATTTCCAGACGATGGTGGCGGATCTGACGGGACGTGAGCTGGCGAATGCTTCACTGCTGGATGAAGGAACGGCCGCGGCCGAGGCGATGTCGATGTTTTATGCGATGCGGCGCGGGGCCAAGCGGAAACAGGCCCATACTTTTTTTATCTCTGAACTTTGTCACCCGCAGACCATCGAAGTGATAGAGGGACGTGCCGAGCCGCTGGATATCAAGGTCATTGTCGGAAACCACAGGGAGCTTGACCTGTCGGATTCGGAGCTGTTCGGCATCCTGCTGCAGTATCCCGGGACGGACGGGTCGGTCGTGGATTACAGCGGTTTTATTGAAGCGGCACGGGAACAGGGCAACCAGGTGGCGGTTGCCGCGGATCTGCTTAGCCTCACGCTGCTGACGCCTCCCGGGGAAATGGGAGCAGACGCGGTGGTGGGGACCACCCAGCGGTTCGGCGTGCCGATGGGATTCGGGGGACCCCATGCCGGGTATTTTGCCACGCGGGAGAAATATAAGCGCAAGATACCGGGGCGCATTATCGGGGTGACAAAAGACGCGGAGGGGAACCCGGTGTACCGGATGGCCCTGCAGACGCGGGAACAGCATATCCGGCGGGAAAAGGCCACATCCAATATTTGTACGGCCCAGGTGCTCTTGGCGGTCATAGCCGGATTTTATGGTGTCTATCATGGTCCCGGGGGACTCCGTCGCATTGCCGAGCGCATCCATGGCCTGGCCACGGTCATGCACCGGGGACTACAGTCCCTTGGCTTTATCGTCGAGAACGAGCACTATTTTGATACGCTGAAAGTGCGTCTTGAAAGCAGTGCCCGGCAGGTAGAGCTGAGAAAGGCGGCGCTGTCTCAACAGGTAAACCTGCGCTATTTCGAGGACGATTCGGTCGGTATCGCCTTTGACCAGGTGAAGGATCTGGATCATGTGGACCAGCTGCTTTCCCTGTTTGCGGGACTTGACGAAGCGGAACATGAGAGCGATGGGAAGGCGGATCTGCAGGTGGACGTGCAGCAGCTTGCCGAAGGCGTTACGGTGGATTACCCGGACTCCCTGACCCGCACCTCCTCCTATATGGAGCACCCGGTCTTTAACCTGTACCATACCGAGCACGAGATGCTTCGGTACCTGAAGGAGCTCGAAAACCGGGATTTGTCCCTCGTACATTCCATGATTTCGCTGGGCTCCTGTACGATGAAGCTGAATGCCACGGCTGAAATGATTCCGCTGACCTGGCCCGAATTCGGCAAAATCCATCCCTTTGTCCCCCAGGACCAGGCCCGGGGCTATCATACCCTGTTTGAAAAGTTTGAAAAACAGCTCATGGCCATTACCGGCTTTGAGGCGGTCTCGCTGCAGCCGAACTCCGGGGCCCAGGGCGAGTTTGCCGGACTGATGACCATCCGGGCCTATCACCGGAACCGGGGGGAGGAGCACCGGAGGGTTACCATCGTGCCTGATTCGGCCCACGGAACCAATCCCGCCAGCGCGGTGATGGCCGGCATGGAGGTGGTGGTCACGGAATGTGACGAGCATGGGAATATTGACCCGGATGATCTCCGGGAAAAGGCTGAACGGCACAAGGAGGACCTGGCGGCGCTGATGGTCACCTATCCCTCCACCCACGGGGTGTTTGAGGAGGATATTAAAGAAATCTGCCAGGTGGTGCACGATTACGGGGGACTGGTATACATGGACGGGGCCAATATGAATGCTCAAGTGGGACTTACGAGTCCCGCTGAAATCGGGGCCGATATCTGTCATTTGAACCTGCACAAGACATTCTGTATTCCCCACGGCGGGGGTGGCCCCGGTATGGGCCCCATCGTCGCCACCAAAGAACTGGAACCCTTTCTGCCCGGCCATCCCGTGGTAAGCACCGGGGGCGAACAGGCCATTAACGCCATCGCTGCCGCACCCTGGGGGAGCGCGAGTATCCTCTCCATCTCGTATGCCTATATCAAACTGATGGGTAATGAAGGACTGACCCGCGCTACTGAAATAGCGATCCTGAACGCCAACTACCTTAAAGATCGCCTGCAGGATCATTACCCGGTGCTGTATACCGGGCAAAACGGCCGGGCGGCCCATGAGTTTATTGTGGACCTGCGTCCCTTTAAACAGTCGGCGGATGTGGAGTCGGTGGACGTGGCCAAGCGCCTGATGGATTACGGCTTTCATGCGCCGACGATGTCCTTTCCAGTGCCGGGGACCCTCATGATCGAGCCTACCGAGAGTGAATCGAAAGCGGAGCTGGACCGTTTTTGTGAGGCGATGATCGCCATCCGGGAAGAGATCCGGGCCATTGAAAAGGGAGAATCCGACCCGGAGGACAATCCCCTGAAGAACGCTCCCCACACTATGCGCACTGTCATGGCCTCAGCGTGGGATCATCCCTACAGCCGCGAAAAGGCCGTCTTTCCACTGGATTACCTCCGGTTTGACAAATTCTGGCCGGCCGTCAGCCGCGTCGATGATGCATACGGTGATCGCAACCTGATGTGCAGCTGCGTGCCGGTGGAGGCCTACAGCGAGGGACAGCAGCCCGCGGCGGTGGATTAATAATCGGCCGCCCGTATCTGATCATATTATCATCAGGCTTGAACTGTGGTCTCTTTTAAGTCATCTGTGCTCAATAGAACTTTCGATCGTTATATCGCTCGTCAGTGTCCGGTGAACCGGGCATTTTTTTGAGATATCCAGGATGCGCTCAACCTGTTTGTCGGTAAGATCGCCTTCCACAATCACTTCCTTTTCAATGACGTCAATCTTGCTTTTGGGGTCATCGCAGTTATTACAGTCTTCGGCGTGACGCTTATTGTGACGCAGTTCCATATACACGTCATCCACCGGCCAGCCTTTGTGACGGATGTACATCCTGATGGTCATGACTGTGCATGAGCCCAGCGACATCAGCAGGTAATCGTAGGGATCGGGTCCCTTGTCTTTTCCCCCCTCCACCGAGGTGGGCTCGTCGGAGGTCAGTTCATGTTTCCCGGCGGTGAGGGTGGTGGTAAATGTTTCCCCTTTCGGCAGATGTACGTGAACAATCTTTTGCTTGTCTGAATCTTTAGCCATAAAATAGACGGTAATGGGTTAAATAGATGATCGCGTAATCTACCCAGATATTATCACTTTTTCTTCTTTGAGCAGGTGAATGTTGACAAGAATAGATAAATGAATATATTAGTGGACGGCATTCACCGGCAGTTATCAAATAAGTAAGACGATATGGACAGAAGATCAGCATTAAAGAATATGGCCCTGCTGGGAGGGAGCGTGCTTTTGGCTCCATCCTGTACGTTCAGTGAAGAGCGGGTATCGATAGCACTGAATAATTTGAATATTTCTGGCAGACAGGAGCGACTGCTTGCCGGGATCGCGGAAACGTTTATTCCGGCGACGGATGATTCGCCGGGGGCGGAAGCCCTGAAGATCCATCACTTTGTATTGGTGATGGTTGATGATTGCCGGAGCGAAGAGGACCGGCAGCGGTTTGTGCGGGGACTGGATCAAGTGGATCGGCTGGCAGAGCATCACTATGAGGCCGGCTTTACGGAATGCACTCCCGGGGAAAAGGAGCAGCTGCTTGCTCGTACGCTTGAGGGATCGCCGGAACTGAAATCGGAAGGGGAAGGGTATGAGGATGCCCGGGAGTGCCTGTCCATGACCAAACAGTATGCGATCCGGGGCTTTTTAAACTCGGAGTATGTGATGACCGAGGAGCTCCCCTACCAGCTGGTACCGGGACATTTTGATGGCTGCGTAGCGTTATAGCAAGGTTGAAAAATTTAAAGCGGATGTTGGAATCTCGAAAATGCAGCAATGGGGTAAAACAACGGTTTTGTAAAGGTCTCTTTAAGTAAAAAAGTAAACGGGGCCTCTGCCTCAGCTACTATTCCCTCAATTCATAATTTTCTCATTTATAATTTTCTCATTTTTAATTTATAATTTTTCATTGAAAATCGTCTATTACCTGTTTTAATACCAAATTTCAGGCATGCAATATTTTATGAACCCAGTAATCTGATAACGAATGGCTAACATAAACATTGACAGCAAACAGCAACGTACCTACGACGCTATTGTCATCGGTTCCGGAATGAGCGGGGGATGGGCCGCCAAAGAACTTGCGGAACAAGGAGTCAAGACGCTGGTCCTGGAGCGCGGCCGGGCGGTGGAGCACGGCGAAGATTACCCTACTACAAACATGATGCCCTGGGAGTTTGAGCATCGCGGGGAGGTACCGCTGGAAATCCGGAAAG
>NZ_JBEPWZ010000154.1:0-6933 GCF_041642155.1 Fodinibius sp. | reverse complement strand
GGTTCCTATAGAGCATTGCCGGCCCTTTGTTTTGGGTCACCGCCAAATCGGGACGCCCGTCCCTGTTAAAATCGCTTACGGCGGCGCCCCGCTGCTGACCATAGATCCTGATACCGCTTTCCTGTCCCTTTACCACCTCAAATGAACCGTCTCCGTCCCCCAGCAGCACCAGGCCTCGCCCTGCATCCAGCCGAGGTGTGTTATCCGGGAAGGCAAAGTTATTCTGACTCAGAAACATATCTTCGTTTCCGTCACTGTTAAAGTCGGCAATTCCCGCATGAAAAGCTGCAGAAAATTGTGCTGTTGCGGGCAACGGGGAAGCCTCGAAGCCCTCCCCTGTATTTATAAACAGCATATGCCTAACGGTGTTCACTTCTTTGGAAGGAATTGTAGACACATCCTGGCCTATCATCTCTGCTACAGACGATCGCGCAAATTGTTCGTGAGAGTTAATTCTTCCCAACACTGACGGCATGGAGTCGAAATCATACAGTTTCCGACGCGGCACGTACGCCTGCAGCGCCGTGTTGTAGTAGCTGTCAATAATATCCAGGGTACCATCCATATCAAAATCACTGTAGTACAGTTTCAACGGGTGCTCCCCGGCAGGCTGGTACACGCTGTTGCTTCCGATATTCCCGGCGACGATATCAGGACGCCCGTCATTGTTGAAGTCTCCGGTTGCCACCCCGTTCCACCAGCCTTTAAATTTCTCCAATCCGGCTTCCGAGCTTACATCCACAAAATGTCCCCCCTGATTTTCCAGCAACACCAGGGAGTCCCAGGCGCGACTGAGCAGCAGGTCCCGGTCGCCGTCCCCGTCGTAGTCCGTAAATACAGCCCCCGACACCAATCCTATCTCATCAAGTTTTTTTGAATTTAACCGATCAAGTACAAACCGTCCCTTTTCATTTCGAAAGAGCCTCGAAGAAGCGTCCCTCGGATATTCCCCCGGCTTAAAACGTCCCCCTACAAAAAGATCCACATCACCGTCTCCGTCATAATCGGAAGCAGCCAGCGGTCCTGTCGTGGACAGGATACCCGGGATTTCCTGCACCACGCCCGGGTCATTATCCCTCTTTATGATATAGGACAGCGCAGAAGGGGCACGGGGATCGCCCTGCTCAAAGTTGGCACTGCCTGTTATGAGGTGCAGTCCCTCCCGGGTATGCCAGCCTAAAATCGCCGTTTGATCACCCGGGGCGGTGGAGTTCAGGGCATCCTGTTCAAGCGGTTCAAACGGTCCCTCACCGGTATTTTCAAACGTGCCCATCCGTCCCCCTTTGCCGGAGGCAATAAAAAGATCGTCGTCCCCGTCTCCGTCGTAATCAATCCAGGCGATGCCCGGTCCCTGTCTGCTCAGCAAAACCGGCAAAAGCGGCTGTACGTTGACATCGGTATAGGGATCCTCATGGTGAACGTATCCTATTTGATCCGATACATCTTCGAATAACGTAGGAACGGACCCCGTTTCCTTTTCTTTCGGCGGACTTTTAACACTCGTCAGAGTCGATGGTTGTTTTATATCGTACACCCGGTTGGCCCGTACGCTGTCAATACGGCTGGTGGAGCCGTCGGGCCATTGCACGGTCAGTATATGGTGCTTGTTTCCCCGGTCTGCTGCAAAAAAAAGCATCGGCTGGGAACCCGATACATAGCTCCCGCCCGCGCTCATCTCCTTTTGCTGATCTACGGATGCGCCTTTTAATGTGACTTTCGCCCCGATCCCGTCGTTGTTGGGCTCCTCCCCGCTTAGCTGCACCGCTATGCGCGGCGCATTTGTCTCATTCCGGTAGACCAGCGCCTCCCGGTTAAACCGGTTGATCACAAAATCGGCATCCCCGTCGTTATCCAGGTCAGCCAGGGCCAGACCCAGAGAGATATCATCTTCTGAAAATCCCCAGTCCTCACTTTTATCAGAGAAGGTAAGATCCTGATCATTTCGAAGCATCTGGTTGGGCAGGGACAGCCGCGGGTAGGTTACAATATCACCCGTACGCTGCATGCCCCCGGCGGACCCGCTCCGGCTGTTTAACTGCATCTGGGTATCCATATCCTGGTAATCATAGGCATAGCCCGTCGTGATAATCAGATCTTCTTAACCATCCAGATCAATATCCAAAAAATTGGTTGCCCACGACCACTCGGTAGCCGTGACATTGCCGTAATTCGAAATTTCGGCAAACGTATGGTCACCGCGATTCAGATAAAGCGAATTCCTGTTGTACTGGGGACGTCCCTCTATGGGATCCAAATGCTCGGATAGCTGGCGCAAGCGTCGCTGGTGGTTGCCGCTCAACATTTCAGTGACAAAAATATCAACCGCTCCATCCCTGTTGATATCAGAGAAGTCCACACCCATGGCAGAAAAGCTCATATTGCGTATAGCATTTCGATCTATACTTCTAAACGTCCCGTCCCCCCGGTTCATCCACATGCGATCGGGCGTCCAAAAGTCATTGGCAACATATAAATCGGGATAACCGTCTCCATTCACATCCTGGAATTTCGCCGTTAGTCCCCAGTCCCGCGAAAGTCCCTGCTCACTTCCATCGGCAGCCATAAAATAATCTTTGTCATTGTCCACTTTCCGAAAAGCACCCTCTCCCCCGTTTATATACAGTTCATCCTTGGTTCCATATTCGTTGCGATACGATTGTCCCTCGGTTTCAATAATGCCATAATACTTGTCAAACGGCGGGACCACCACGAGTGAGTCGCCCTCCCTGCGCACTGTATTTTCGGTGGACAGCTCCTCGGCCGAGTAGATATCGCGGACAGTCTTCAGCTTGTAATTGGTGATATACAGGTCCAAATCACCGTCTTTATCTATATCGGCCAGCGTCATGGTATTGCTGCCATTTGAAGGGCCCAGTCCGCTGTCTCCTTTCAACGCAAAACGCCCCTCTCCATCATTAATGTAGAGTTCGTTTCCCTGAGCCAGGGAGGTAACCAAAAGATCGGGGTGGGAATCGCCGTTGACATCCGCAAAGACTACCCCGGTAGAGTGATACCCCTCGTGCGCAAGATTGGCTTCCTCTGTTATATCCTCAAATTCAAAGCTTCCCAGGTTCCGGTAAAGCTTATTGGGGCCTTCCAGCCGGGCCAGGTAAATATCCACCCGGCCATCTCCGTCCACATCAGCCGTGGCAACGCCTGAGCCATTTAAAAAGTTACGGTTTTCTTCTATGCGTTCCTCGCTCACGAAATTTCGGAAGCGGATACCGGTATCAGTGGAGTCCAGTTTCTGGAAACCGGTGCTCCCAAAAAATGCGGGGGATAATTCCGCCCACCGGTAGCCCTCTTCCCCGTGCCACTCCAAATCGGCAGAGGTCGTGCAGCCAGCAAAGAGAAGCACGATTACCCAGAAGATTCCGGTACTATTTACCAGTGTTTTGCAAACAACCATATACTTTCTGTCCTGCGGGTGCAATGGGCGTGAGTACGGGAATAGACAAGACCGGTACGAATTAAAAAGGCAACATCCCCGAGGGGGGACATCGCCTTTGCGTTCCGCCGCGCTTACCTACAGTACTTTGGTCTGTCCGGGCACGGGTACCGGGTAGAATCCGGTTTCGTCGGGTACCACCGGCGGGGCCGCCTCCCAGCTGAACTCCTCGGGCATTACGCTCAGATCCGAATTCAGCGCTTCCTCCCAGCCGATCACCTTCCCCGAATAGGTTGCCATCCGGCCCATCAGCGCCGTCAGCGTGCTTTTGGCTCCATTTTCGGTGTCATTGATCTGCTCCCCGTTGCGGATCGCCGCGAACAGCTCGTTGTGCTCCTGCTGGTACGGGTTGGGGTCGCCCTCCGCATCGTGCTCATAGAGCGTCTGCCCGTCCCGGCTCTTCAGCACGGCCCGGTCCCCGGCCGTATCGACCGTGCCCCCGGTGGCCTGGAAGAATTCGGCCACCCGGTTCATCGTATCCGGCTGGTGGCGGCACTGGCTGGCCACCACCGCCCCGCTCGGGTAGGTGAACTCCACAAAGTGATGATCGAAAATCTGCCCGTGGTCGCGGCCCGTGCGGATCTCTCGTCCCCCCATGCCCTGGGCGCTGGACGGGTATTCCCCGATAAACCAGTTGGCCACGTCAATATTGTGGATATGCTGCTCCATAATATGATCCCCGCACAGCCATACAAAATAGTACCAGTTGCGCATCTGGTATTCCATCTCGTTCTGGTGGGGCTCCCGCGGTCGCACCCACACGCCTGCGCTGTTCCAGTACACCTGTCCCGACACGATGTCCCCGACCGCCCCGTCGCCAATCCGCTGGAGCGCCTCGCGGTAGCTGTTCTGGTAGTGCCGCTGCAGCCCCACCACCACATTGAGGCCCTTCTGGTCGGCTTTCTCGCCCACTTCCAGAACCTTGCGCACCCCCGGGGCATCGGTCGCCAGCGGTTTCTCCATAAAAACGTGTTTGCCGGCGTCAATCGCCTCCTCAAAGTGGTAGGGGCGGAAGCCCGGCGGGGTCGCCAGGATCACCACATCGGCCAGCCCGATTGCCTCCCGGTAGCCATCGAAACCCGTAAACTTGTGTTCTTCCGGCACGTTGATCTTTTCGGGGGCTTCTTCGGAAAAAACGTTGGTCAGCGTCTCGAAGCTGTCGTCGAGACGGTCCCGGAAAGCGTCGGCCATGGCCACCAGCTGAACGCCCTCCCCGGTGCTCAGAGCCTGCCGTGCGGCACCGGTTCCGCGTCCCCCGCAGCCCACCAGCGCTACCTTCAGGGTCGCCGCCCCCGCCGGCCTCGCCCGCCCGCTAAGCGGCAGGCTCCCCACCATCAGTCCCCCGGCCGCCAGCGAGGAGGCCTTCACAAAATCCTTGCGGGATATCGTCTGTCGTTGATTGTTGTCTGTTTGCTTGTCGGTTGGTGTGCTCATGGTATGCTCTATTCAATTATGTTGATCGTTATATATATCTATATCTATCTATATCCTCGAGCGCCCGGCCTTCCCGGGGCTTTATCCCGGCCGGGAGGCGCCTCAGCGAAAATTATCGGCCGACTGGTAGGCCTCGATAACGGCCGCCTCGCCTTCTTTGCCCTCCCCTGCGTTGCCGTGTTCCATCCCCAGGATGCCCTCAAAGCCTTTCTGGTAAATGTGGGCAAACACGTTCCGGTAGTTGATTTCGCCGGTGCCCGGCTCGTTGCGCCCCGGGACATCGCCCTGCTGGAAATAGGCAATCTCCTCCCAACACCGGTCGATGTTGGTGATCAGGTGGCCCTCGTTCTTCTGCATATGGTAGATGTCGTAGAGGATCTTGCAGGCAGGACTGTCGACGGCCCGGCATATCATATAGGTTTGATCCGAGGTGCGAAGGAACAGGTCCGGGGTATCGCTCAGCGGCTCCAGCACCATCACCAGCCCGTGGGGCTCCAGCACTTCGGCCCCGCGGCGGAGCGTGTCAATCACATGACCGGTCTGGATGCCGACCGGCAGCTCCCGGGTAAAATTGCCCGGCACCACCGTCATCCACTTGGCGTCCACTCGTTGGGCCACCTCGACGGCTTCCCGGCAGGCCTCCACGAAAACATCGGTATATTCCTGCTTGCCCGCTGTAAAGGAATTTGCCGCATTGCCTCCCTTGTCGATGACGAAAACCCCCATCTGCATGCCCTGGCGGGCCAGCTCCTCCCCGATCTGCTCCTGGGTGGCCGGCGAGCGGCCCATCAGCCCGTTGTCTTCGAGGGCGGTGAATCCGGCCTCCGACATAAACTTGATCTGGTCGATCAGGTCTTCGCCCGCATGCGCCCGGAACATGCCGAAATGAGGCGCGTAGTTCAGATTAAAGGCGTCCTGCCGGGAACCCGGCTGCCCGGCCTGGCCCCGGCTGCGCCCCAGGGCCGCCGGTCCGGCCGCCAGCGCCGACGCCCCCGCCAGCGTACTTTGCTGTAAGAATTGTTTTCGGTCCATACTTACCTGTTTTTCCTGTTTATGAAATTTACGATCTACCCTGCAATATATTCTGACGCGTAGTGCGCTTGATTTTCCAATCGTCTTTTCAGCGTATATATGATCTGAAAGCATTGGTTGAGACAAGAAACTTCCAGGTCAGTCAACCGCACAACGGATTCATACTCCATGCTTATGTCCCCGCTAATGAATAAAAGAAATTATCTATTTAAAAACATCTTTTATCCAAAAAGAGGACCACAAGCAAAAGGCGTGAGGTTAATTTACCGATTCAGGCAACGTACGTTCACTAACATATTAACTACTTTACCACTCTCCCTCCTGCCGCCCTATTTCAGGATGCCCGGAAGGGGGATATCTCATTCACTTGGCAAAAGCGAGCGAAGGTGTGCCCCTTCAACCGTGAATGAGATTGTCCCGTGTCGGACGAATGGTCCAGAAGAGCGGATCGTTTCCTGCAACCGGATAGTAACATTCCAATCGCGGAGTCACCTTCTGTCCGTCATTGACTTCATGCTTAATACCCCGGGTTTTGCTCCAACTCATCGTTCCGGTTCATCTCCTCGAAGGGTATGGGCTGAAAATACATCTTGTCATCCCAGGATCGGCTGCCCGGCACATTCGATCGTACTTCATAGCTATAATTCGAATTGTGCAATTCATCCCACAATCCAATGAACTGATGACACTTGTATTATCTGGTATTTTATACACTTATTCAATTATTTTTAAATTCTTTTAAATTTTTTCGGCATTTTTTTGCTTCAGTAAACCATACCGCATGATAAAAAAGTAGTGCATGGCTTTTATTGATGGTATAACAGGATATAAAACTTTTTTATAGGATATCACCCGCCATTGAACATCTATTAGAAATATATCATCGATCCGCCCGGCACCCATGAATCACCATCTCATACTCTGTGCAGGATATTTATTTTAAATATGTGATCCCCGATTGTGCAAATAAAATCGCGCCTGTGCCAAAAGACTCTATTTGAATCTTACAAATTCATTGG
>NZ_JBEPWZ010000153.1:0-6940 GCF_041642155.1 Fodinibius sp. | reverse complement strand
CTACGTACGAGCTGGCGTTTGACGTATCGTTTGCCACCGACGCTCCATCGGGATGCGCAGGCGTAGGCGGCCCGCCGGGGGAAGCGGTGACCGTACATGTTGACGCTTCCGGAACGGAGCCCGGCCACAGGGTGGATGACAGCCGCGACCCGGGATTTTATCGCCTGAACCTCGCAGAAGAATATGAGGGAGAGGCCCAGAGCTGGTACCGGTTCACCGAGATCGGTGACGTGGCCAATTCCCGGGAATGCGAGGAGGGATGGCAGTATGAGGTCAAGACGCTTTCAGGGGAAAGCCGAACCGCTACGACCGACGCCGAGGGCGGACTTTGGCTGCTGGTCGGGACCCGGTCGGGATTTGAAGCCACGACTTCTCTTTATTATACCGAGGTGGAAGTGGATGTCAGGGAATAATTTTTCTTTCTTCTTTTGGTTTGTATTATCTATGTTATAGACAGACTAGACATAAACTAAGAGGAGGCAGATATGGAATTAAAAAAGTGGCAACTCCAGGAGGCAAAAAACAAATTCAGCGAAGTGGTCAGGAAGGCAACGCAAGAAGGTCCGCAAACGGTAACAAAGCATGGAAAAGATAGTGTAGTGGTGATTTCTGTTGAAGACTATAAAAAGATGGAACGACCTGAAACGAGCCTGGTAGCGTTCTTTCAACAATCACCGCTGGCTTCGGTAGCATTGGACGTTGAACGGGATAAATCCCCGGCTCGGGACATTTCATTATGAGCTATCTGATCGATACTTGTTGTATTTCTGAGCTCACAAAATCGAAACCCGACAAAAATGTGATCCAATGGTTCTCAGATCATAATGAAATTGATCTGTACCTGAGTGTGATCACTTTTGGTGAGCTGCGAAAAGGAATTGAAAGACTTCCATCCTCTAAAAAGAAACGAAAGCTCACTCACTGGATAAATGAAGATCTGCTTCATCGATTCAAAAACAGAGCATTAGATGTCACGCTTAAGGAGGTCAATCAATGGGGAAAGGTTTTAGCGGAAGCAGAAAAAAGAGGTACGCCGCTGCCGGCTTATTATCACGATGCATTGAATCTTTCCCGCGATATTTGTATAGCAAGAAATCATTCTCGTCGAAACTATCTGTATAAGGTCCTTTTGGAGAAGTGGTAATTGTAAGAGGTAACTCAAGCTGTTTTGGCTTAAAGATTCCCTGTGGAGAAACCAGTGGTATTCTGGTTCCCTTAAACTTAAACCCCTTGGCTAACTTATTTCGGTTTAACACATCACCATGCCTTTCAACTTGTTCCGTCAACCAGTTAAATGCTGCCAATCGTAATTGTTTGTCTAAATCCATATAGAATTAATTATTCACAAACTGCTCGGAATGCTCTTCTAATGCTTCTTCACTTGGCAAAAAACGCTGTTCCTCGGGTATCATAATTTCTTTCTTATCCAATGCCAGAGTCTGATCAATTTTTTCTCCTTCCTGTTTTAGCCACAAGGAGAGCTTGATTCTATAATCAGGAAGTACGGTTAGAAGATAGGTATCAAACATCCAATGATGTGTTTTACAAAGAGCTATTCCATTTCTGGGATCATCATTTTTGCTTTCACTCCAGGGAATGATATGAGCCCCTTCTATCAATGATTGGCCATTGGGTGTTATAACTTTAGCCCGACAGATGGCGCACCGGTGATCATAGCTTTCACGAACTTTTAATCTAAAACCGTGTCTACGTTGTTGTTTTCTTTGCCACGTATAAGAAGAAGTGTGATCGTTTTCGGCATGATATTTCCGAAAAGGTTCGGCTGCCAGTAATTCAAGTTGCTTGACATATCGATATGCCCCTGTATTTATTTGATGAATATTCTGTATTTCACCGTGAACCTCATCCGCAAAATAAGTTTGCAGTAAAGCTTTTGTGAGAACTTTTTTCTCGTCTTCATCACGCATCACGGAAAATAACTGATCATCAACTTGGGCATAAGCCACCCGATCCATCAGCCCACCCAGCGAAGGGGAGTTTTTATACGGTTTCTTCCCGTCTTTATAGCTGAGTTCCCAAAACGGCTCACTTTGCATATGGTAAAAGGGAAGGGCAATTGTGGTTTTTCGTTCTTCTCCCATAATCTGGTTCCAGTACCGGAAGAAGGTCTCTACTAGATCTTGGGAAAGCGTAATCTTGGAGTCGGTTATCCATCCACTTTCAATGCCATCGATAATACTCAAAAGTAAAAAAGGCTTGTGGGGAGCCAGTAGGAAAGTTCGTTGATCCCAGGTAGTGGAATCTTTATTGGCATTTAAGCTTTGTATGGATGACAGTATGTCTTCTTTTCTCATGTTATACAATAATCTCCGGTTCCCCGTGCCAAAACCATAATACTTTTATTGTAGCAAAAAATCAGATTGTGTTTTAAACGAACCCGAGCAGTAGCCGTCTTTCATTCTGCCTATACATTTAAAATCCCTCTCATCACTTCAACCAAAAATCCCCTCTCCTCAAGGTTTTGAAGAATTGGCTACCAAAAGAAGATCCAGAGGAGAAAGTCAGAGGATATTCAATATCTGCTTCCGACGCCAAAAAAACAACTGCCCTTTTATCCCCCAAAAGGAATGGTACACCGGGATTTGCTGTTGGTATTGACCTACTCTTTTTTAAATCTATAACGTTTCAACAGACATCATTTTTTCATCATGAAATACAATTTATTAGGTAATACGGGATTGTTGGTTTCTAAACTCTGCTTTGGCACCATGACCTTCGGAGGGGAGGGCTACTGGGAAGCCATTGGCCAACAGACGCAGGACGAAGCGGATGCCCTCATCAAGAAATCGGTAGAGTCGGGCATCAATTTTATCGACACGGCCAATATCTATTCGTTCGGGCAGTCGGAGACTATCCTGGGCAACAGCATCAAAAATCTGCAGCTGAATCGCCAGGAGCTGGTGATCGCCACGAAAGTACGCGGGACGATGGGCGATGATCCCAACAACCGGGGACTCTCACGCTTCCATATTTTCAATTCGGTCAACAACAGCCTCGAGCGGCTGCAGCTTGATCATATCGATATACTGTATGTCCACGGGGTGGATGTGGTGACCTCCATCCGCGATGTTATGCGAAGCCTGAATGATATCGTGGAGACTGGGAAGGTCCGATACATCGGGGTGTGCAACTGGCCGGCCTGGATGGTCATGAAGGCGCAGGGCATCGCCCGCCGGGAGGGCTGGCAGGAATTCAAGGCGATGCAGTATTTCTACTCGCTGTCGGGACGTGACGTGGAGGATGCCCTGCTGCCGCTGAGCCAGTCGGAGGAGCTGGGCTTCATGCCGTGGAGTCCGCTGGCCGGGGGATTCCTGAGCGGCAAGTACACCCGGGAAAATCAAAAAGCCGGGGGCGGTGCCCGCCGCGATGAGTTCGACTTCCCGCCCATCAATAAAAATCAGGCCTACGATATCGTGGAAGTCATGCAGGATATTGCGAAAGAGCATGATGCCACCGTGGCGGAAGTAGCGCTGGCCTGGGTACGGATGCAGCAGGGCGTTACCAGCACCATTATCGGGGCCAAGAACATGGAGCAGTTAGAGTCGAATATCAGCTCTGCCGATCTGCAGCTCGGCGAAGAGGAGCTGGAGGAACTGGACGAGGTATCCGCAACACCAGACCGGTACCCGTTCTGGATGGTCGAGCGCCAGGGCTCCGAGCGTATTCCCGGCGAATAGAAGAGGAGACATTTTATTGAGGACCACAGACAAGGCGTGGAGAACCACAAAGGGCTGCATCGTGTTCCTCTGTGCCCGTGCACGGAAGTCTCTTTTTTTATGCGCAGGTGGGAATCCTGCATCTTATGACCTGTATCCTGGTTCAGTCGCTGATGATGTGAGATGATTTCATCTTCAATTTAATACTTTGCGCACTCTCGGATCTAACCGCCGCCGGTGTGAACCCGCCCAGTAGACCTGGCCGCAGCCGGGACATTGCGAAAACCTATCAAAGTGGCGTTTGGTTAACGGCTCGAGCCGGTCGATGATCTCTTCTTTGGGAACCTCCTGCAGCACGCCGTTGCAATGGGGACATCGCGAAAAGGGTTTCACCTTCTCAAAAAGGTCAAACCGCCGCATCACTTCCAGCAGCTGCTCGGCGGGATCATCGGAACGCGGCAGGTAGCCCTGGTCGACCACTTTGTGCATCAGCAGCTTCCGGTCGCGGGTCAGCAGCACGCGAAGTTCCTCCTGCATCTGTTCAATCAGGTCGGCATCCCCCGCATCATTCCGATAGGCCGTATCGAAGCCCGCCATCCGCAGATAGCGGGACAGTTTACCGAGGTTGACATCCGCGAGGAAGCGGGAGTGGGACGGCACCTGCTGCAGGCGATCCGCTTCGGGAAGGGGCATGCTGTCAAAGAAGGGGTAAACGCTGACGTATTCACCGCCCCTGATCAGCCGGGTAAAATCCGCGGGCTCGCCGTCGATCAGAATAAGATCCACCTCGGTGTGGGGCACTCCGCATCCTTCGATGAGATCTTTTACGGACGTAGTACCCGGGAGACGGCGCCGGAAGGGCGTCTCTTCGCACCCGGTAAAAAGCAGTTCATTCAGATCCCCGTAAAAGCGGAGCGTAACGCTTATCATAAGAGTGGCTGAGGTTGTTTGCGGACCAGTAACAGATAAATAAAATAATAACAAATATTATCCGACAAATGACTGCAAAGGTTACTGAACGCTCACCGGTTCGTCGTCGGGGCCGCCTTTTCGGTGTTGATAGAAACGAATCAGGTTGGAAATGGAATACAAGAGCAGGAAGGTGGCAATGAGGTAGGCCACCGAGTCGGGATTCATAAAAATGAGGACGGCGATAATGAGGGTGAGCACGCCGATAAGGGCGAACTGAAATCCCATCAGCAGGATAAAGCCGAACAGCCCCAGGAAGACGGCGAAAGTCACGGGGATGAGTTCGGGAAAGATGAAGATGATAACGCCCGCGACGATGGGGAGGGCCGCCAGGGTGGACGGAATTCTAAAAGTGATAAACAGGAGTCCCAGCGCGACCAGGTAGCTCGCGGCAATAAGGTACAGGAAGTTGGGATAGGCGAGGGTAAGCAGTCCCGTGGCCAGTGCCAGCAGGGCGTTTAATATTTGCCGCTGGCGGTTTTTGTATTCAAGCCGTATCCGGTACTGGGTAAACATGGGCGCGGAAATTTATTGGGATGATGCCTGAACGGAAGACAATAAAATAAATCTAAGGGATGTGCAGCTATAATAAAAGGACTAAATGCGTTGGTACGTAATCCTATTTACTTCCCACTTCAATTTCCCCGTCCTGCCACTCGATGGTCGCGGGGGTATCCCGGTCAAAGGCCTCCAGCGTTTTGATCCACTCGTGATCCTGGCGGACGCGCGTGTATCCCTGCTCCAGGGGGGCGTTGGGATTTTGGATTTCCAGGCGGTGTCGCAGGGTGCTGACCTGCTCCCGCTGCTGCAGCAGGCGCATCTGCTGGCGGTGGTGCAGCCGCTGGGTCAGTCCCCCAATACGCTCGCCGAGGTTGGCCACTTTCTGCCGGATCGCCTGCAGGGCGTGCGACTGCACCAGCTGACGCACATGCTCTTTCTGGTCCGCCACCCGGTCCTCGACGGCGGCGTGCAGGCGCGTAGAGAGGTCGTCGGCAAACATGCGCACTTCGTTGATATCGGGCGTTGCTAAAATAGCTGCCTGCGTAGGAGTGGCGGCGCGGGCATCGGCCACAAAATCGGAGATACTGAAATCGACCTCGTGTCCCACCGCACTGATGGTCGGTATGGGGCAGCGGTGCAGCGCCCGGGCCACGGCTTCCTCGTTGAAGGGCCAGAGGTCTTCCAGCGAGCCGCCGCCGCGCCCCACAATAAGCAGGTCAACCGGCTTCGGGGCGGCGGCAAACCAGTCGATGGCCCGGACCAGCTCCGGGGCGGCGTTGGTGCCCTGTACGCTGGCATGGTGCAGGTGGACCGTCGCCAGGGGCCAGCGGCGCTCGAGGGTATCGCGGATGTCGTGGAAGGCGGCCCCGGTGGCCGAGGTGATGACCCCGATGTCGAAGGGAAACCGGGGCAGCGGCTTTTTGTGCCGGTCTTCGAAAAGGCCCTCTTCTTTGAGGCGGGACTTCAGTTTCTCGAAGGCTTCCTGCAGGGCGCCGATGCCGGCCTGCTCCACCGAGCGCACGATCAGCTGGTATTTCCCGTGCGGGGGATAGACCTGGATATCGCCGCCGGCAATGATCTGCTGTCCGTCGGTGAGTTCCGCCTTCAGCCGCCGGTTGATGCCGCTCCAGATCACGCAGGAGAGCTGGGCGTCTTCATCTTTGAGCGTAAAGTAGGTGTGTCCGCTGCGGCTGGTGGAGGCGTTGCTGACCTCCCCCTCCACCTTGATATCCATGAAGTTGCCTTCGAGGAGCAGTTTTATATCTTCGGTGAGGTCAGAAACAGAAAGCGTTTTAGGCGTAAAAAGATCCGATTGCGACATACGTAAGGGTTCTGGTGATCAGCTTCCTGCAGCCGGCTATCAGCGCGGTATATTACTGAAAACCGGCTGCCGAATACGGAAGGCTTGATTTCAAAGTTGCGATTTAATGGATGGATGTTATAGCTGTTATACAATTCACTTCAAAAAACGTATATTCACCATCAAAAATAACGGAAAGTTTGTATGAGTTACACACCTAATTTATTATTGAAAAATGTGAAGCCGGTCGGCGCCGGCTTCGACGGCTCGGAAACGGTGGACATCCGGATTGCGGATGGCATAATAACGGAAATTGCAGCGGGACTCGAAGCCTCCGAACAGGAGAAAACCCACGATGCCGGCGGCAGCTATCTCTCCGGGGGATGGATGGATATGCACGTGCACCTGCGCGAGCCGGGCTATGAACACAAGGAAACCATTGAGACGGGCTGCGCGGCGGCGGCGTT
The DNA here is from genome assembly GCF_041642155.1 of Fodinibius sp. Taxonomy (NCBI): domain Bacteria; kingdom Pseudomonadati; phylum Balneolota; class Balneolia; order Balneolales; family Balneolaceae; genus Fodinibius; species Fodinibius sp. The sequence goes on along the minus strand of NZ_JBEPWZ010000153.1, from coordinate 26 downwards.
TGGCGGGTTTACGGAAGTGGCCTGCA
>NZ_JBEPWZ010000152.1:0-6945 GCF_041642155.1 Fodinibius sp. | reverse complement strand
GCTCGAAAAACTCGAAAGTGAGTTGCAGACGGCTATCGATACCGAAAACTACGAAAAAGCTGCACGCCTGCGGGATGAAATCCAGAAGCTTAAAAGTTGAAGCCATTGCACAGAACTAATCGGTCCTTTCAGAACCTCCCGTATTCCAACCTTTTTAGAACGTACGTTTCGGACTTTTCGGAAGTCAGCGCTTTTTACGACTACAACCCTTTTGATGCCGAGTCGGTCGAAGCGAAGGCCAGGGAACTATCGTACGCCGGTGATCGACGCCGGATGGTGGAGCTTCTCCAGGACTTCAACAAGCCCTTCGAGCTGCAGGAAGCTGCCCGGCGAAACCTGAACCGGCTCCGGGAAGAGGAGGCCCTGACATTGGTCACCGGACAGCAACTGGGGGTGTACGGGGGACCGCTTTACACGGTGCTTAAAATAATCAGTACGATTCATCTTGCCCGGCAAACGGAAGCGCTGCTCAATCGTCCCGTCATACCGGTTTTTTGGCTGGCTGATGAAGACCACGACTACGAGGAAATTCGCAGTCTCCACCTGTTGGGCGACGGGGAGCTGCAGAGCTTTGAACTGCCGCCCCGGTCGCAGCCGCTGCCGCCGGTAGCGGACATAAGGCTTCCAGGCGAGCTCGATCAGCTGCGAAATCAGATAAAGGACGCGCTGTACGAGACTGATTTTTCGGCGGACGTGTGGCAGCTGTTAGACCGTTGTTTTCGTCCCCATGCCACCTTTGCCCAGGCATTTGGCGATTTTATAACCCACCTTTTTTCAAAACACGGCTTATTGTTGGCCGGCAGTAACGACCCGGCCATCAAGGATCAGACCAAAGAGGTGTTCAGGCGGTCGGTAGAGCACGCCGGGGCGGTCAGGGAGGCACTGGAAGCACAGAGCGATCGGATTAGCGATCGGTTTCATCAGCAGGTTACGTTATATGATTCAAATCTCTTTTATCTTTCAGACGAGGGGAACCGCCTGAAAATCAGTGCCGCGGATGCGGGCTGGGTGGCTGCAGGAGGCCGCGAATGGACCACCGGCGAGTTGCTGGGACAGATCGACAAATCCCCGGAACGCTTTTCCCCTAATGTTTTTCTTCGGCCTCTGATGCAGGACCGGCTTTTACCCACCCTGGGGTATGTAGCGGGACCCGGAGAACTTGCTTATTACGGGCAGATGAAAAAGCTATACGGCTATTTTGAAACAAAGATGCCTGTTATTTTTCCCCGCATGACCGCTACGCTTGTCGAGCCCGCTATTGGCCGAATATTGGATGAATTGCCATTTGAATTTCACGAATATGACATGCGAATAGAGGATCTTGATTCCGCCTACGTAGAGCGCACGGAAAAAATGGATATCGAGACCGTGTTTTCGGAGTGGAAACAAAAAGTTGAACAGGTTGCTGATCCCCAAAAAGATAAGGTCGCCGCCGTCGATCCCACGCTGGAGGGCGCAGCCGGCAAGGCGACGGCGGTTTATTTTGGGGAACTGGACAAGTTAAAGGGGAAGGTCTATCGCGCGGTTAAACAGCAGGATCAAACCCAACTGAGTCGTATTCGCCGGATTAAACACAACTTGTTTCCCATGGATGGCTTGCAGGAACGCTCGGTTGCGGCTATCTATTTTATGAATAAGTACGGCATCGATTTATGGGATAAACTGCTGGATGGCCTGGATGAAAACGAGACCTTTGACGAGCACAAGTTAATTGAACTGTAGTGATGGATGCGGAAGAGTCCAAGGAGCAACTGCGGGAGCTGCTGCGCTCAAAGCGCGCCCGAATTTCTGACTCGGATTATGCAGCTCATTCAAAAAAAATTATTGCTACGCTTCTTCAGCAGCGGGAGTACCAGTCCGCACAGGCCATTCACTGCTACGTATCGATAAACGAGCGCCGGGAAGTCAATACCCATTCGTTGATTAAAATGATGTTAGAAACGGAAAAACAGGTCGTGGTGCCGGTAACTCATTTTGAAGACAGGAGGCTCAGCCATTTTGAGCTGACCTCTTTTGATAACCTTGTTCCCAGCAAGTGGGGGGGGCTGGAGCCAAGGCCCGAAGATAGTATGAGGCGCCTTCCGCCTGAACTGGAGCTGGTTATTGTGCCGATGGTTGGGGGCGATGAGCAGGGGCACCGGATTGGCTATGGCGGGGGATTTTATGACCGGTTTTTAAAAAAAGCCGCTTGTCCGGCCATCGGCCTTTGTTTTGAGCAGAATATCGTGCCCTCCCTTCCCACAGGCGATCATGATGTATCCCTGAATAAAATTATTACCGAAGCGCGGGTTATTGAAAGGGCGGAGAGGCAGTGAATAGACCGTCGCCTCGCGATCTTTTGTTTAATTTAGCAGGGAGTAATGTTGAAGGTCAGGAGTTGGAAGTCAGCGGGTGGGGTCTGAAGCCCGGAAATGGAGGTCGGACAGCCGGCTGTCACACAGGACTGGGTCATCATCTTGATTTACCATGCCCGGGCTTAGCAGTAATCGGAGGCAACGGGGCGGGAATCATTTACATTTATACGGGATTGATTTCCGTTGCTTTTTTGTAACAATCAGCGGTTATCTTCGTAATAGTTATAGGTAGATACATAAGCTTTCAACTACGGTTGTCATGTTCTCCTGATCGTTCAATGGATCATTACAAGCGGACCTGTCAGGAAATGCAGGATCAACGACGATAAAGTTAAACGAGAAAAATTATGGCGGCTAAAACACGACAGCAATCCGGCACGCAATCCATCGATTCGTTCATGGATTTTGAAGATCACGAACTCCGGCAGACGATGAACGAATTTCTGGAGGATGAACAAAAGGAGAACACGAATATCTGGAATTTTGCCACTATTGCAGGTATAGCGATGTTCCTCGTGATTATGGTTTATATGATTCAAAGCGTGATCGGTCTTGGTTTGGGTACCGATCTGTCCGGAATCGTTGAGTATTTGCCGCTTATCGGCGGTATATTGGTTACGCTGGTGGGTTTCGGCTTTTTTGTGGGCGACCGCAAACGGGAACGGCAGGCTAAAAAGAAGAAAAAAAACCGGCAGAAGAGCAGGTATGACTTCGAATCAGTGGATGATAGTCGTCAGGAGGACGTTAACTTTGAAAACGATCTGGACAGGGAAGGCTACGGCCGCCGTTTTTCAGATGAGAAGTACCAGTTCGACCGTTACGCCTTCCGCCAGCGGAAAAAATTGTATAAGTCCCGCTCCAACAAAAAACTGGCCGGCGTGTGCGGAGGTCTGGCCGAATACTTCGGAATCAGCACGACCGTCGTGCGGTTTCTGTTTGTCTTTGCCTTCTTTGCCGTTCCCGGAACGTCGCTGGTGCTGTATATCGCCCTGGCTATTGCCCTCGACAAGGAGCCCCGGGAAATGGACAAGTTCGATTTTTGATTCGGTTTTTTACAAGTGCATATGTAGTATGTATGATAGTTGCTGCATCGTTCGTCCCGGTCTCAACATACCCTGTTAGTGTCCGCAAAACCTGAAAATAATGCTCTGCCAAAGACGCTGACTGGAGCCCACTCCCGTGGACATGCCGTCCGGCCAGTTAACCGCAGGAAGCAGACCCTTAGAATCCGGTTCGATGGGACTGAGATGATTGTTATATTCCTTCTGAAAATTGAAACCGGATAAAACCCAGGAATACGTGTTTATAACTTTTGAAGGGATTGATGGCAGTGGCAAGTCAACGCAAATCACACATTTGAGAGATCACCTGGAGGGAAAAGGAGCTGAAGTCGAAGTTTTTCGTGATCCCGGGGGACCCGAAGTCTCGGAGAAAGTGCGCGATATCCTGTTAAACCCAAATTATGAAGTGGATCCTGTTACGGAGCTGCTTCTTTTTTCCGCTGCGCGATCCCAACTGGTGGCTGAAGAGGTATTGCCCGCCCTCGAGGCGGGATCGGTGGTTATCCTGGATCGTTTTTACGATTCCACGACTGCCTACCAGGGATATGGGCGGGCCTCCCTTCCCCCCGGTGAGATCGATCGTATTAACCGCATTGCCAGCCATAAGCGCAGGCCAGATCTTACCATCTATATGAAAGTGTCGCTGGAGGAAGCTAAAAAACGCATGGGCGAAAAGCACAGGGACCGTATGGAGCAGTCCGGGGATTCTTTTTTTCAAAAGGTCATTGCCGGTTTTGATGAGATGTCTACAAGGGAAGAGCGTTTTTTTACGGTTGATGCCACACAGCCCCCGGAAAAGGTTCAGCAACAGATATGGACTCATGTTCAATCGCTCTTTTCCCGCCGCGGGTAGTCGGGAGGTAGGGTTACTTATAATTTTTTATGGGTGAGAAATACGCACTGACTTATCTTTTGAGCCATAACATTCCGGAATTGGTTTAAAATTGCCCCGAAATTAACGGCAAAATTAATTGCTGATGAGCCAAAAAATGCGTAAATTTATCGCATTGTGGGTGAGTCCTACGTTAAAACTGGATAATCTCTTTTTTATCGTTTCAATTAGTAACTTTAACCAATCTTGAAGTATATAAATTATGGCGCACGAAAGAATCGAAGTTGATCTGCCCTTGGCCAAAGTCTATGAATATTTAAGCGATCCTACCTATTTCCCTCACTACTTTGAACGAATTAATCGAGTTAAAAAAATAAATTCTCAAACATTCGAATTTTCCACGCTAATGGGAGGTGAAAAATTTGAATGGACGACGAATATCATCGATAACTTGCGCAATACCCGGTTTGCCTGGATTACGATTAACGGTAATCTCAATCAAACCGGTACCGTTCGTTTTACTCCGCTTGATAACGGCGAACGCACCAGGGTCGATTTCAGCCTTGATTACCGGACCTTTTATGGAGAACCTGATGAAGAGTTGGCAAAATTTATTCAGGGACTTCCCGCACAGATGAAAAAAGATCTGCAGCGTTTCAAGGAAGAAGTTGAGTCAGATACTTTCAAAGAAAAAGCTGAAGCCACTCTTGAGGAGATGGAAGCTGCTGTGGAGGCCGAAGAAGAGGAAGCCGAGGAAGCTGCGGCATAAATGCGTGCCATTTCAGGACTTAGATGCGCATTTTTTCCAGGTGCGCATTTTTTTTGCCAATCCATTGCTAAGATATGACTCTTTCATTATTTCTGGAAAGTGATAAGGTCCGCACGCCGCATTATGCCTTATTCGGGAATCCCGTAGAGCACAGTCTCTCACCTCTCATGCATAATACGGCCCTCGATTTCTACGGTTCGGACGCTCGTTACTATGCCGTAGAGGTTCAACCTGACGAATTGACCCGTCTGGCGTCCTATTTTAACGAGGACACCTTCCTCGGGGGGAATATCACCCTGCCTTATAAACAGATGATTGCCGATTATCTGGATACGGTTGATCCAGTGGCACAATCGATCGGTGCGGTGAATACTATTGTGAAGAAAGCGGAAGGAGCACGCCTTCAGGGATTGAATACGGATGTCTACGGGTTTTTGGCGCCCCTGGGGGACTATACCGGTCAGCTGAAAAGAAATCGTGCCATTGTATTCGGAACCGGCGGGGCTTCCCGGGCGGTTGTTACGGCGCTGACTGAACTCGGGATGGATGAACTGTACCTGGTATCCCGAAGTCCGGGACAGGTTGACTCGTTCAACCATTATCCGGCCGTTTCGGTTATCTCCTATCACGAGTGGACCTCCTACGCCGACAAAGCCCGGCTTATCGTTAACACCACGCCCCTCGGGATGGATCCCCGCGTAGACACGTCCCCGGTAAAAGAATCTGAACAGGAATATTTGTCCGGCCGCATCTGTTATGATGTGGTGTATAACCCCTTGCAGACAAAGTTTCTGGCCCTGGCTGAGCGGGCCGGTGCCGTCACCATAGGGGGACTGGAGATGCTGATTCAACAGGGCAGCCGTTCGTTTGAACACTGGACGGGCCGTTCCTTTCCCCTTGCTAACGTTCGAAACCGGTTGTATGCACATTTCCGGTCATGACTTTTCATGCATTACGCCCGAAGCTCTCCGGGGGACAAAGAGTATTGATGCCTGGTTTACCCTCAAAAACCGGCACTATTCAGCGCCTGATGGTCGTATTGAAGGATTGAACTTAGGTTTTAATACCCCGGATCCCGAAGCTGCTGTCACCCGGAACAGGTCCTTACTGTTGTCGGAACTGGATATTGATCCGGCGCAGGTGGCTTATGCCGACCAGGTGCACAGTGATAACATCCAAGTTGTCAGCGAGGGCGGTACCTATTCGGCCACGGACGGACTTATTACCGCGATGCCCGGGCTTTCGCTTGCCATACAGGTAGCCGATTGTGCCGCGGTGTTGCTGTGGGATGCATCCAATCATATCATCGGGGCCTTTCATGCGGGCTGGCGCGGCGCGGCCGCAGGAATCCTGACCAAAGGAGTCCGGTCGATGATGCGGGAGGGAGCCGATCCCGGTCAGATAGAGTCGTTCGTAAGTCCCTGTCTCTCGCAGAAGAATTTTGAAGTGGGTCCGGAGGTAGCAGCGCTTTTTCCCGCTTCATATGTGGATAACATCAGCTACCGGAAGCCCCATGTGGATTTGAAAGGGTTTCTCGCCGGTCAGCTCCAAGAAGCAGGGCTTAAAGCGTCTCACATGGAAGTACGGGAGGAGTGCACACTTGATGAGGCGGGCGACTTTTATTCCTACCGGCGCGAGGGAAGGCAAAGCGGGCGAATGATGGCGCTGATTCGCCTGAACAGATAGCCAACAGTGCTATGGGTCGTTTCCACATAATAAGACCCGGGATCTGACAGATGGATCCGGCCGAGATAACTACGAACATCGGGTGCGTATGCCTATGAGTAAAGTATGCAATCCTTCAGTGGGGGATACGTTACCCGGTTGGATCCCGCCATTGACTTGTATATGCGCGGGATCGATCCGCTTGCCTCGAAGATGTTCGGGTGGCGCTGGCTTTTCCCACGTCCGGAATGGAATTTCCATTCT
>NZ_JBEPWZ010000151.1:0-6962 GCF_041642155.1 Fodinibius sp. | reverse complement strand
AAACTCACGTTGATCGGTCTGGAAGTGGAAGAAGTTACCGCTTACGGCAGCATTCTGGAAGGCGTTGTCGTCGGTGAAGTGCTGGAAGTGAATGAACATCCCAATGCCGACCGCCTCCGCATTTGCCAGGTTAATACCGGTGATGAAACCGTGCAGATTATTTGTGGTGCTGATAATGTGGCCGGGGGACAAAAGGTTCCGGTTGCGACGGTGGGTACTTCACTGCCGGTTGAAACCGACAATGGCGAACCGTTCACAATCCGTGAAGCGAAGCTGCGGGGCGAAGAGTCCAGGGGCATGATCTGCGCCGAAGATGAACTGGGGCTGGGGGACGACCACAGCGGAATCATGGTGCTGGATCAGCAGCTGGCGCCCGGTACCCCCCTGCATGAAGCCATTGATCTCTACCGGGACACCATCATTGATATCGAGCTCACGCCCAATCGTCCCGATGCCACCTGTCACCTGGGGGTTGCCCGCGACCTGGCAGCGGCCCTTTCCCTCGAGCTGTCCCGGCCCTTCGAGACCTCTTTTGCGGGAACGGAGCCACTACGTGAGATTGACATCCAAATTAAAGCTCCAAAAAAATGCCACCGGTACGTCGGCAAGATGGTCCGGGATATAACCATCGATGATTCTCCCTACTGGCTGCGAAACCGCCTCCGGGCCCTGGGTGTACGGCCCGTCAACAATATCGTGGATATCACCAATTATGTTATGCTTGAGCTCGGCCAGCCGCTGCACGCTTTCGATGCCGACACTATCAAGGGGGACAAAATTGTTGTGAAGGATTTTGAAGAAGAGGTTGCATTCGAAACGCTCGACCACGTACAACGGAGCTGTCCACCGGGGACGCTCTTCATTTGTGACGGCCAGAGTCCGGTAGCTATTGCTGGCGTTATGGGCGGCGTCGATTCGGAAGTCAGTGACGAAACCCGGAACGTCCTGATTGAGAGCGCTTACTTTGACCCCGCCACAATTCGCAAGACGGCCAAAGAGCAAGTCCTGCAGACCGATGCCTCCTACCGTTTTGAGCGGGGCGTGGACCCGCAACTGCAGCGTATGGCCGCGGAGCGGGCGGCCCAACTCATCGCGGAGGTCGCCAGCGGTACCGTGGCCGAGGGCTGCACCGATGTCCACCCGGTCAAGACCGAAGCCCTCACGCTGTCCCTTCGCAAATCGTACGTCAATCGCCTGCTGGGGACCGACTTTACAATCGATGAAATTGCCGGGCTTTTGGAGGGACTGGAGCTCGGGCTGCTGGAAAAAAAGGAATCGGTGCTCCATTACCGCATTCCGACCTTCCGACCCGATCTGGAGCGCGAAGTGGATCTCATTGAAGAAGTGGGCCGGCTGTACGACTATAACAACATTCCGGCCCCCAAGCATGGCAAATTCACCTCCCCAGAACCCATTACAGAATGGGAGAAGATGCTCTCGAAGTCAAAGGAGACAGCAAAGGGGCTGCGCTTCCGGGAAATATACTCCAATTCGCTGATGCCCGAAGAGGAGGCCGGATGGCTGGGGGAGCTCGACGACATGATCCATACGCTGAACCCCATTTCCAGGGACATGACCACCCTCCGCCCTTCCCTGCTCTACGGCTTTTTGAAAGCGGCGGCCTATAATTTCAACCGAAAGGCCCAGCAAGTTCGTTTTTTTGAAGTCGGCAATGTTTTTGAACAAGCAGAAAACGGCACCTACCACCGGGACATCCGGGAAGAGACGAATATCCTGCTGGGATTAGCCGGCTTTAAGACCATCGAGCACTGGAAGACAGAACCGGAACATTACGATGCCTTTGATCTGAAGGCTTCCGCTGGCAGCTTTCTCGAACAGCTTGAAATAAAAGAACACGTGAATACATTCGTCGATGAGAGCAATGTACTCCATTATGACGTTCAGGATAACACTATCGGTAAGCTTTATAACGTCTCCGATGAGATGCTCAGTCATTTCGATATAAAGCTGCCGGCCGTGATCGCAGAATTTTCGCTGACGCAGATCTTCAAGATCCGCCGGGAAATCGGGGGACAGCCGTACGAAGCCGTTTCCAAATTTCCTTCTTTTGAATTTGACTTTGCCGTCATCGTGGATCAATCCGTACGGGCCGGCGACCTTCTTACATCGATCAGGGAAACGGCCGGTCCTTCGCTGCGGGACCTGCAGGTATTTGATGTTTTCGAGGGAGAATCGCTGGGCAAACAGAAAAAAAGCCTGGCATTCAGACTTTCTTTCCTGGATAAAAACAAAACATTGACTATCAACGAAGTAGAGCCTATAATTAATAAAGTTGTAAAGGCCCTTGAAAAGCAGTATTCAGCTAAACTTCGATCATAATTTTCGATAGTGTTATCAGACAACAGTCCATACAAAAAAGAGTTTCTCCAGTTAGTCGATCATATCCGGACAGAGGTAAAATCCCTGAAAGGACAAATTGAAGAACTGGAGGAGGAAAACAGCCAACTCAAATCAAAGCTTCGTGAAATAGAAGAAGGTCAGACCGATATCTTCTCCGAGGTATCAGAATCGGAGCGGCTTGCCATTCGCCACCAGGTATTGGGATTGATTTCAAAAATTGACAACCATCTTGAGGATAACAAATGAAGTCAGTTAAAGTCACGATCTTAGGTAAACAGTTTCCGCTGAAAGTTGAAGATTCGGAAGAGGAGACTATCAAGCGTATTGCGCGCTATGTGGATGACAAGTTTCGCCAGTACAAGCAGGAACTCAACAAGCAACCCGATACGACCGTCATGTCGCTGGCCGCCCTTGCTATCGCAGAAGAACTTTTTGAGGAACGAAAACAAAACAGAGAGCTCAATCAGCAGGAAGAAAAAGTAATGAAAGAAGTCAATGAATCGCTCGAGGACTTTGTGGATGAAATAACATCCTGATAAAATCTTTTTTCAGAGAAAGGCGTTTTATTCCTTACCTTTACCGTTTTACTTAAGAAGTTTTTTCGCCTTAACAACTGCAGCATGTCCAAAAATTTAGTGAATATCCTATTTGTAGGCGATATCGTCGGCGAACCCGGCCTCAGTCTCCTCGAAACGATTTTACCAAGCCTGATAAAAAAGCACGAAGCGGATTTTGTTATCGCCAATGGCGAAAACTCCCACAAGGGAAAGGGAATCAACCGATCGATCATCCGGCGCCTTTACGATTTGGGGGTTCACGTTATTACCGGCGGCAATCACTCGTTTGCCAAATGGAAGGTTTTCGACTACATGAAAGAAGACGGAAACATCCTTCGTCCCATGAACTATCCCACCGGCAACCCCGGATACGGTTTTGGGATTTATGAGATCCCGGGGATTAACCATAAAATTGGCGTTTTAAACCTACAGGGACGCACGTTTATGAATCCCATCGACGATCCCTTCTCCACCGCTGACTGGGTCATTGAACGGATGAAAGAGCAAACGGATCTCATTTTTGTTGATTTTCACGCCGAGGCTACCGCCGAAAAATTAGCGCTGGCCTGGCATCTGGATGGCGAAATTTCCGTATTTGTAGGCACGCATACGCACATCCCGACCAATGATGCGCGTCTCTTCCCCGGGGGGACGGGATACATCAGTGATGTGGGCATGACCGGCTCCTTTGACTCTGTACTGGGAATGGATAAAAATACCTCCATGAAGCGGTTTATGCTGGGGACTCCTCATCGCTATAAGTTGGCCAACGGGAATAATCATCTCTGTGCCATCACGGCTAAAGTTGATACGCAGACGGGAGATTGCCATCATATTGAACCTATTATCTATCCTTCTTTTAACGTAAGCAAGACAGAGCAATAATAATCTATGTCGATGCCCATTTTAGAAGCACGGAATATTACGAAAACGTTTGATGATGAGCATGACCATAAACCCCTGACTGTACTTGACGGGGCTTCCATTGCCATTGACAAGGGATCCATCGTCACGGTTGTCGGCGCCAGTGGCTGCGGCAAGAGCACGCTCCTTCATATTTTAGGGGGATTGGATGAGCCGGACGCCGGGACCGTCTCCTGGGAGGGACGTTCTATTTATGCTATGGGACGAGAGGAGCTCGCAGGCTTCCGCAACAGACAACTGGGATTTGTTTTCCAGTTTCATCACCTGCTCCCGGAATTCACGGCCCTTGAAAATATAATGATGCCGGGGTTAATCGGGGGAAGTGCCCAGCACGAAACCAAAGAAAAGGCAGAGGGACTGCTCCGTGATTTCGGCATCCTGGAACGCGGGCAGCACCGTCCCGCTCAACTTTCGGGCGGCGAACAGCAGCGGGTGGCCATGGCGCGCGCCCTGCTGAACGATCCCGATCTCATTTTAGCGGATGAGCCTACCGGAAACCTGGATGAACACAATACCGAAATTCTGCTGGATTTTTTGTTTAATCTGAGAAAGGAAAGGGAACTCAGTATTTTATTAATTACACACGAGAAAAATATTGCGGAGCGTTCCGACCTGATTTACAAACTTTCTCATGGCAAGCTGGATGCACTTTAAATTTTGCTATCACCCAAAACAATCATATTTTTACCGACTAAAAATAAGAGAGCTTTGGAAAACCAGCAGTTTTGGTCAATGTCAAAGTCTGAGCGCCTTCAAAACTACAGCATCTATGTAACAGCATATGTGGGATTTTGAACGCGCATAAATAGATATTGACCCAAAGAACAGTTTTACAAAGCACTCAGTAAGATTAACAACGATTAACCATGTCCAAGAAATCCAAGAAACAAGTACAAGAAGATTTAGAATCCGATCCGCTGCTGGAAACCTTCTCCAAAGCCCAAAACTTCTATGACCGAAGAAAGTCAGCCGTCATCGGTGGCATTGTGGCTGTTATCCTCATTGTCGGCGGCGGCGTAGCCTATTACTACTATGCTTCGGCACAGGAAGAAGAGGCACAACAGCTTATGTCCGACGCTACCACCGCTTATCTGAATTCCGATTATGAGCGGGCTCTAACCGGCTCGGATGCTGATTTTACAGTCGGTTTTAGGCAGATCATCAATAATTACCCGCGCACAGATGCCGCCAACCTTGCCCGTTATTATGCTGCCGTTTGTGAGTATAATCTCGGAAACGTGCAGCAGGCCGTTTCTTACATGGAAGAGTATGATATCCCGGATGGTATTTTAGGCGTCGGTCCCATCTCCTTCCACGCCGTTGTGACGGCGGACGCCGGTAATTATGAAGAAGCAGCCGAGTTATATGTTAAAGCGGCAGAGTGGGATGAAAATGACAGCACAACGCCTTATAACTACCTCGAGGCAGCGCAGGTCTACCATGACGCCGGCAACACCGAGGCAGCGGAAAAGTATGCCCGGGTCGTTGTGGATCAATATGGAGACAGCAATCAGGCTGACGAAGCCGAACGGCTGCTGGGGACGCTGGCTATGTCAAACTAATCTCTGCCTGTCTCCTTCTCTGCGTCCGAAGAATCGGCATATGCCCCTTAGCGGATGAATCCGACCGGTCATCAGAGCGCGGGATTTCTGCCCAAAAGAAAAAGGCGGCTGATTCCCGAAATCACCCGCCCTCCCCCATTGTTTTTGTGCTTAATCCCCTGCAAATACTCCATCTATGAGCTTGCAGGCGGCTCATAGGACATATCTACCCATGACCTGTTTTTACCGCTTTCTATGGCCTTATGGATAAAGTGGACCCCGCGTGCGCCATCCTGTACCGTGGGGAAATCCAGCGACAGGGCCCTGGGCTCCTCACCGCTCAGGCGGGCTTCAATGACATCAGCGACGTTGGAATAGATATTGGCAAACGCTTCGATAAACCCTTCTGGATGTCCGGGCGGTATGCGATTCCCGGCCTCGGCCGCCTCCGACAGATAGGGATTACCCCGTTTATAAATCTCCTCCGGTCCATCCGGATATTTAACGTGCAGGTAATTGGGATGCTCCTGGTACCACTCGAGTGCGGCTTTATCTCCGTACAAACGAATATTCAAATCATTCTCATCTCCCACTGAAATCTGAGAAACATATAAAATACCCCGCAATCCGTCTTCGTAGTGAACCAGCATGCTGGCATCATCTTCGAGTTCCCGTCCCTCTCCGAAACTGTGGATATCCGCGTAAAGCTCTTTGAGATGCAAGCCGGTAATATATGCTACCAGGTTCTCTGCATGGGTCCCAATATCACCCACGGCTGATGAAATGCCTGCTTTATCGGGGTCCAGTCTCCATATTTCATCATTCCCGGTGTCGGAGAGCCATCCCTGCGGATATTCGACCACCACTTTGCGAAGCGTACCCAGCTTTCCGTCGGCTACCATCTTCTTTGCTTCCTTGACCATCGGGTAGCCGGTATAGTTATGGGTCAGGGCAAAAACCACGTTATGTTCGTCGACCAGCCGGCATAACTCTTCGGCCTCCTCAACCGTATGCGTCATCGGCTTATCGCAGATCACATGTATGCCGGCTTCGATAAAAGCTTTAGCTACCGGGTAATGCATATGATTGGGAGTGGTAATACTTACAACGTCGATGCGCTCGTCCGCGGACAGCGAGGCTTCTTTCTCTGCCATCTGCTCGTAAGAATCGTACACCCGATTTTCCTTCAAATGCAGCCTTCGACCCATTTTTCGGGATTTCTCAGGTTTGGATGAGAAAGCCCCGGCTACTAATTCCATTTTACCGTCCAGGGCAGCCGCCATACGGTGAACTTCTCCAATGAAAGCGCCCGGCCCACCACCGACCATGCCGTATCGAATCTTTCGATCTATATCCATAATAAGTTATCTCTTTTTGACTTCTTTAATATTTGTTATAGCTGTTTTTTAATAAGCACTTTTGAAAATTAAATTGCAAAAAAATAACCTTCGGCAAATAGCAGATAAAAGACATGCAAATTTCTTGCATATATCCTTTCACTCATCTATGTTAGCATTGCAAGATATGTAATTTAACAAAGGATCATGGAAAAAAAGGAATATAATATTTCAAACCCTCC
>NZ_JBEPWZ010000150.1:0-7010 GCF_041642155.1 Fodinibius sp. | reverse complement strand
CCCACATTGATACCGAAAATAGCTATTATAATCAGAAAAACGGTTTGACTGAGTTCGGTAATATCGAAATAAAAGGAATAGCCGAAAATCAACAGTGCGGCGACATTCACCGCCATCATGACCCATTTGTTGCGATCTTTTTTGTGCAGTTCCTCAATCTGTTCTTCTATGGGCAGCGCTTGTTTTTCATTCTTCAAATGAATAGTGATATACGATTGCATCCGCTGCTGCTCCTGTTCATCCGTAAAATCAGTCATATTAATTCTTTGATTCCATCACTCTTTTCATGGCGTTGCGCAGCAACAGGTTCGGATCGTGCATCTTCGAAACCGTGTGATACACCAGGAAGAACCCGGCCATGGCCGAGATACTCGCCATTCCGGTCAGCAGCGTAGACAGCCAAAGCGGTTGCACATAGCCTAAAATGGCAACTGCTATAACGGTTAATCCCAGGAGTATCTGCAAGGTTCCGGCCAGTATGTAAATACTCGATACCGAATGGATTCGATTCATTAATTTCGATAGGCCCCGCCCGTATATAGAATCTCTTATACTTCTATCCCGGGAGGGGATCTTCCAGTCTTTATTTCTCTTTGAATTGCTCATAACTTTTTTCCGTATCTTTTAATAAGCCGTCATGTTCTTATAACTTAACCGAAATTGTTGATTTTTCAATCCTGTTTTTTATGCCCGATACAAACTCCGATATTTATATATACGGTCGCAACCCGATACGAGAAGCCCTGGCCAATGAAGCCGGGCGCCTTGAGAAGATTTTTGTGCGCGACTCCCTGCGCGACTCACAGCTTTCTGGCATCTTTGAGCTGGCCTCTCAACATCGCATTCCTATCTCACACGTGCCGGGAGCCAAACTATACGACCTCGTAGGCGGGGTAAACGACCAGGGGATTGTGGCGTTGATGAGTGCCGTATCGTACCTTGATTTCGGAGAGTGGCTCAATGAAATCGATACCTCATTCTACCCCGCTGTTCTTCTGCTGGACGAAATCACAGATCCGGGTAATTTCGGAGCCATCCTTCGCACCGCCGCAGCGGCCGGACTGTCGGCCGTGCTGGTTCCCAAACATCGGCAGGCTCCGGTCACGGCCACGGTGTATAAGACGTCGGCCGGTACCGCGGGACGCATCCCCATCGTGCGGGCCGGCAACTTGAATCAGGCGATCCTGAAACTGAAAGACGCCGGCTTCTGGATCGGCGGACTCGACATGGAGGGCGACCGGGAGCTGTGGGACCTCGAAGTCGATCGTCCCCTCGCTTTCATCATCGGCAGCGAGGACAGCGGCATCCGGCAGAAGACCCTCGAACACTGCGATTACCGGATTCGCATTGCCATGGAGAACAATGTGGAATCGCTGAATGCCTCCGTCAGTGCCGCCCTGTTGTGCTACGAATGGAAACGAAAACGGTAAAACAGTTGCTTTTGAACTTTCTTTCAGCCTCCGGAAAGAACATAAACAGGTGATAAGCGTGGACGCTTGTCACAGGCAGCGGGACACGTTAATTCACTCATAAAGAAGATATTCTGACCGCTGTTGAGAAAACTGCTGCGCCGTCTTCTCCCACTGTTCCCGGTAGCTCCCGTCTTCCAGCTGCTGCAGGAGCTCCGACCGGTCGATACCGCTGAGCTTCTCAATGAAACCGGAGAGTTCGGCATTCGGCGTGGCGTCCAGCATCGTAGCCAGCAGCTCCACTCCCAGTACTACCGGGTCGACGCGGTTAATATCCGTAATTTGCAGTTCCACGCCGTGGCAGCGCTCTCCCTCAAACTTGGGGTTGGGTGCTTTTCCCGGTATGGACCTGGGACGAAAGGAGACTCGTTCGATATTGACACCCTCAAAGGTACGCCGGAGCGGGGCGATGTGGCTGGTCGTCAACGTCGAGGAGGGCGAACCGATCATCATGAAGGGATCCGGCGTCCCCCGTCCCTCCGAAATATTCACGCCCTCAAAAAGAACCGTTCCCAGGTAGATATAGGCATGCCTGAACGTCGGAAGATTGGGGGAAGGCGGGATCCACTCCAGTCCCGTTTCCCGCCATTTCATAGTGCGCTTCCACCCTTCCATCGGAATGACGCGCAGCGTGCTTTTTTCCGCATGTTCAATCCACTGCTCACCGACCATCATCCTGGCCAGTTCTCCCAATGTCATCCCGTGGGCCATGGGAATGGGATAGCCGCCCACAAAAGAGCGGTGCTTATCCTGCAGCATCCATCCCGAGATGTAGTTGCCGCCCGCGGGATTGGGTCGATCGAGTACCCATACCGGCACGCCATGGGCCGAAGCGGCTTCAATAATATTGCCGAGCGTAACATTATAGGTATAGAAGCGGGCTCCCACATCCTGCATGTCAAAAAGTAACAGGTCGACTTCCTCAAGCATCTCTTCGGTGGGTTTTCTGGTCTCCCCGTAGAGCGAAAAGACCGGCAGTCCCGTGGCCTGGTCAACCCCGTCTTCAATGGTTTCCCCCGCTCCAGCGTCGCCCCGGAAACCGTGCTCTGCGGCGAACAGGGCGGTCACGTTAACATCGCTTGCCAATAACGTATCAAGCATATGTTTATCCTCCACGCGGGCAGTAGGGTTCATCACCAGTCCCACCCGTTTTCCCTGCAGTTCCCCGAGATGCTCATCGATCAGTACCTGCGCCCCCACTTTAACGCCGGAATGAGAGCCGGGTAACTGAGACTGGCAGGCATATGTGCAAACAGTTAAAAGCAGCAGCAGAGATCGTAGATACATGGAAAGTCCGGTTATAAGTTACTGGTTAATGGTTTATCAGTTATCAGTTGTTATTCCTAATAACGAATAACAGGTCATAAACTCGTTGTGCGGTTGATTTCCAAATAGGCCTTCCGTGTCGATAGGACCTGTAACTATTGGTTTGACAGGGACGCTGACAGGAGTTACCTCCCGTCACACGCTTTCAGGTCAGTACCGCACCACATGTTATTATAAATCACCTGCTTATTACTTATCACCGATTGGGTACTTATCGACGAACAGCTTATGAAAAACTATCACGCCTTATTCGCCACCACTTCGGCTTCCGTAAAGAAATAGGCGGCTTCTTTTTTGCCGTTTTCTACCGAATCCGAACCGTGGATGATGTTTTCTCCCACGCTGTCCGCAAAGTCGGCGCGAATGGTCCCCTCCCCGGCCTCAGCGGGATCGGTCGCGCCGATAAAAGTACGGAAATCCTCGATCGCATTCTCCTTTTCCAGAATCATCGGCACGCAGGGACCGCTGCTCATAAATTCGCATAGTTCCTCATAAAAAGGTCGTTCCCTGTGAACAGCATAAAAGCCGCCGGCCGTGTCCTGGGTCAGGCGTGTCATTTTCATTGCAACAATTTTAAATCCCGCTTCCTGAATGCGCCGGGTTACTTCCCCGATTAACTCTTTTCGTACACAATCAGGTTTAAGGATCGTCAGCGTTCGTTCTACAGCCATTTTACTTTCAGTCTATGTTTAATTTTAACTTGTTTTTAACAGAGAACCCAAATATAACGTATTGTCTATTAATTCACGAAGGGGATTTCTCAGGTCTGTTCCTGCTCCCCTGGGGTGGGTTGTTTCTCAATAGAAAGCAGTCCTCCTTCCCCGGAACATCATATGGTATGCTTATGAGTGGGCCCCGGCGAATTCCTTTGCTGTTATTTCTTTCCGGCAACACATCCCGGACCTTGGAAACCGGTCACCGGGGAATCCCCGGAAATGAGTGCCCGACCCAATCGATGCTGCCCTCCCTACCCTCTTTGCAAATCACTGAAAGAGGATTTCGAAAACCCGCTATTTTGTTCAAGGTTAAGGCCGGAGGGAGGGGAGAATCACAGCATACAACCCATAGTCCAGGGTTTCACCCGCTCGTTCACACCGAAGTTGGGAAAAAGAACGGTTTTGCAAGGCTGGCTAAAAATAAATCGCTTGAGGGCGATCAAATCTTATCTTAGCTTAGTACCTTGTAAGTGCGGCTAATCAACCATTATCCTAAACTACTTATATTTATATCAACAACATGAGTCTTAAACAAAGCTATAAAGATGCCGATCCGCCTATTGCTCACAGCTCCAAAAGAATGGCCAGAAAAAAGAACATCGCCCTTGTGGCCCACGATCATCGCAAAGAAGACCTCATCGACTGGTGCGACTTCAACCAGGGATCCCTTTCCAAGCATAACCTGTTTGGTACCGGTACCACCGGACAGCTGATTGCCGATAAGGTAGGGCTGGATGTCAACCGGTTTAGCAGCGGGCCGCTGGGTGGTGACCTGCAGATCGGTGCGGCCATTTCCAAGCACGAAATTGATATGATGATCTTCTTTTGGGACCCTCTGCAGGCGCAGCCCCACGATGTGGATGTAAAAGCCCTGCTTCGCATCGGGGTGCTCTATAATATCCCGGTCGCCTGTAACCGGTCGTCGGCCGACTTCATGATTTCATCTGATCTTTTTGATGAAGAGTACGGGCGGTTCCTGGTGGATTACAGCCAGCGCTTTACCAAAAAAATCGAAGAGTAAAGAAAAGAAAAGAAAAGTAAATCTTAACCACCTTGGAATATGGCGACGGAAAACCGACTGGCACAGGAATCGAGTCCCTATCTCCTGCAGCATGCGCACAACCCTGTCAACTGGTATCCGTGGGGACCCGAGGCATTTGAAAAAGCGCGGGAGGAGGATAAGCCCGTTTTCCTATCCATAGGCTACGCCACCTGTCACTGGTGCCATGTAATGGCGCACGAATCGTTTGAGGACGAGCAGATCGCCGGCATGATGAATGAGGCGTTTGTAAACATCAAGGTCGATCGCGAAGAGCGGCCCGATATTGATCATACCTATATGCTGGTGTGCCAGATGTTATCCGGCAGCGGAGGCTGGCCGTTGAATGTCTTGCTCACCCCGCAAAAGAAACCTTTTTACGCCGCCACCTATATCCCGAAGCGGGAGCGCCAGGGACGTCCGGGCATGCGGGAGCTGATTCCCTGGATTTCGCAGCTGTGGCAAAACGAACGCGAAAAGATTACAAAGTCGACCGATGAAATAAGCCGGGCTTTTAAAAAGTCCAACACTTTTGAGGCGGGAGAGCGGTTGGACCATTCGGTCCTGGAAAAAGCCTGTCAACAGTTCGAGGAACAGTTTGACGAGCAGTACGGGGGATTCGGATCCGCCCCCAAGTTCCCCGCCCCCCATAACCTGATGCTGCTGCTCCGCTATGCCGGCAGCCATGAGGATTCCCGTGCGCTCGAGATGGTCGAACAAACGCTCATCCGGATGCGGCTCGGGGGACTCTTTGATCATATCGGAGGGGGCTTCCACCGCTACTCGACAGATCGGGAATGGCTGGTCCCCCATTTTGAGAAGATGCTCTACGATCAGGCCATGCTGCTGATGGCCTATACCGAGGGCTGGCAATGTACAGGCCGCCCGCTCTTTAAGCAGACGGCCGAAGAGATTGTTTCCTACCTGATGCGGAAGATGCACCACCCGGATGGCGGTTTTTATTCGGCCGAGGACGCCGACAGCGAAGGTGAAGAAGGCAAATTCTATGTTTGGAGTCCCGCCGATATACGTGAGACCCTCCCCCCTCCTGAAGCAGAGCTTGCCATCGAAATATTCAATATCACAGAGGAGGGGAATTACAGGGACGAAGCCTCCGGCCGTCGAACGGGAAAATCCATTCCCCACCTCCGCAAGCCGGTCAAGAAGCTCGCGGGGGAACGGGATATGACAGAGGATAAACTTCGATCCCGGTTAGACTCAATTCGCAAGAAGCTGCTTGCCGCCCGGCAGCAGCGGGTCCCTCCCCTGCTGGATGACAAAATCCTCACCGACTGGAACGGCCTGGCCACAGCGGCCCTGGCCAAAGCGGGACGTGCATTCGACAACGGGGACTACGTGCGGCAGGCGGAGCGCTGCTACCGCTTTATTTCTGATGAACTGACCTCCGACAAAAACACGCTCCTGCATCGCTTTCGAAAAGGGGAAGCCGGAATTGGCGCTCATGCCGATGACTATGCGTTCCTGGTATGGGGACTGATTGAACTCTATGAGGCGACCTTTAAAAGCCGGTACTTGTCCCGCGCAATACAACTAAATAAAACATTCATAGCACAGTTCTGGGATCCCGATCACGGCGGATTCTTTTTTACCTCACGGTCGGGCGAAGAGCTGCTGGGGCGAAAAAAAGAAATGTACGACGGGGCCCTGCCGTCAAGCAATGCAGTGGCTATGATGAACCTGTTGCGACTGGGGCGGCTGACCGGAAACACCGGGTGGGAAGAGAAAGCGGATCAAATCAACAGGCTGTTTTCTTCGGATATCCGGAAAGCTCCGACCGGCTTTGGGTTTGCTCTTCAGAGCGTTGACTTTACCGCTTCCGGTTCACAGGAAATCATCATAGCCGGGCAGAAAGATACTGCCCAAACGCAGGACATGCTGCGCCCCCTGCATCGCCGCTTTCTTCCCCGTGCGGTCGTCCTGTTAAACGATCCGGCGGATGAAAAAATCGAGAAAATCGTTCCGTTTCTTTCAGGTTTTCCCGTGCAAGGGGGACAAACGACCGCTTACGTCTGCCGGAACTTCAGTTGTGAAATGCCCACTACCGATCCGGAGAAGATGCTGGAAATGATTGAGAAACGAAGTGGGACCGCGGAATGACAGATGGCTTCTGATGCAGGCCCCTAATGTGGAATCCTGGCCCATTGCTCTGAAAAAGCAGCCCCATGAGCCTTTGAAAAACCAGTCCCGAAGCATCGGGAAATATCAACCCCTGAGCGTATTCAAAACCACAGGTTATAAGGCACATGTGAGGATTTTGAATGTACGAAAATGCAGATATTGGCCAAAAGAACGGTTTTGCAAAGGCTTCGTCCCAAATAACCAACAACCAAAACGGCGTGCTATTTCGGCTGTAGTTCTATCACCGTAACAGTGGGGGGCGCATTATAGCGTATCGGTCCCAGGGTAAATCCCAGTCCGTTATTTATATGAATGGGCAGT
>NZ_JBEPWZ010000149.1:0-7019 GCF_041642155.1 Fodinibius sp. | reverse complement strand
CGGGGAGGGTCTGTACCTCCACGTTATTCGCTTCGAGCATATCCATGAGCTTCTCGTCACCAAAAGAGGGCAGATACGTCGAAAACTGGTTGTACTGGGTGGTATCATCTTCAGAGGCTTTGAGCGCAGTTTTCTGCTTAAGCTCCCCGTCGATCTGTTCGCCGCGAACCGTCACTTTCTGTACATTGCCAGCCTGTATTTGTTCGCGAAAAGTGCTGTAATCAATGGTAGGGGGACCGCCGAACAGCCCGCCCTCCTGGGAACTAAAAAGCCAAAAAGCAAGGAGGGTGGCAATAATAATCCAATAGAAGCTATACTGATATTTGCCGCCCGGATTTTTATTTCCTTTTTTATTTTGTGGATTATTATTGTCCGATGATTGTTTCCTGTTCTCGGCCATAAAAATGAGTTAAATAATAAGATAGAAAAAGATTCAAATAGAGTGTGTCTCCTATCAACACGAAAATAAGGGAGTGTAATTCCATATCTCAAGTATACGAGTAGTATGATGGAATTGCGATGCATTGAACATTCGGAAGTACCATATTCAAACAGTGCTTAAAAAAAGCCCCTGAAGCTATCAACCTCAGAGGCTTAAGAGAGAGTGTCGTAGATGTGAGTCGGGAGGGGATCGAACCCTCGACCCACGGCTTAAAAGGCCGTTGCTCTACCATCTGAGCTACCGACTCTCCAACTCAAAATAGATTCCAAATATACGGCTTTAATGGGTTGAATTTCAACCTTAAACCGGGAAAAATTTATCCGCTGTAAATTTTGACGGATAATGATCTTCCGCCGGCAATAATTTGACATAAAATTCAGTACCTTTCCCCATTATATTTAGGTAATCTGTTATACGGTTTACATAAAAACTGATCTGACAGCATACCATCGGACGTTGGTTTCTCTCAATGTCTTTGCCACCTCAATGCTTTCAGGTTTTGAGGACATCAAAAAGTTATTTGGAAACCAACCGCAAAACGTGTTTTTGATAATAAAACAAATAAAATAAAGAAACCCGCTTCGATTTGCAGCTACCCTCTTTTGCCCGTGACTATGTCTATCCTCTTCAAATTTCGACTCCTTTTGCTGTGGGTGATGTGTTTAGTTACCTTCTCATGGACGAAAAAAATGTGCTTGTTGATTGTGGGCACTATGCCCAGAATTCCCGTGAGCAGGTGAAGTTTCATCTGAGAGAATGTGGATTGACGGTTAGCGATCTGGATGAAATCTGGTTGACCCATGGACATCCCGATCATTTCGGACAAGCGGCATGGCTGGCAGACAAGTCGGGAGCTCAGGTATATGGACATCCCAAAGAGCGGGCTAATTTTGCGGGAAACAGTGATCGAGAACGGTTCCGGGATTTCTTCTATGCGCATGAACTTCCGCAATCGCTGATAGATCAAATGCTGGATCAATTGGAGTGGTTGCAACAATATCAGCTGCCCATTGAACCTCAATGGGTCCGGCACGGTGACCAATTGACGAGCGGTCGTTTTTCGGTACACGTCAGAGCAACGCCGGGACACGCACCGGGTCATATCGTATTTGACAGCGGAGAGGGACTGCTGTTCGGCGGGGACCTCTTGCTAAAGCATATCAGTACCAACGCCTTGATAAATTTCGACCCCGACTCGGGAAAGCGGAATAAAAGCCTGCCGCAATACCGACAATCGCTGCGGTGGATGGCAAAGCAACGGGGAATGGTATTGCCGGGTCACGGGGAAGCGATTGGTAATATTTGCGAAGTGGCCCGTCATCACCTGCATGAACATGAACAGCGGTACAAGAGCATCCGGCAACTACTGAAACAATGCCCAAAGAGCCTGATGGAGCTGTCCGGGCACCTGTTTGCCGATGCTATTGAGCAGGGCGCCCTGTTTTTGGTACTGTCAGAGGTATTGGGATATCTGGACTGGGGAGAGCAGGAAGGAACTATACGACAAGTAAAGAGATCAGGGGGGATTCTGTATGAGAAGATATAGTTTTTGGGGAATTAGGAATTAGGAATTGGGGATGGAGAGCTGGGAGCTGGGAGCTGCGAATTTCAAACTGGAAATGAAGCAAAAAACCTGGCGTTAGGATTTGACAAAAAGGTGAGCTATGACCAGCTTCCGTAACCGTAACCGTAACCGTAACCGTAACCGTAACCGTAACCGTAACCGTAACCGTAACCGTAACCGTAACCGTAACCGTAACCGTAACCGTAACCGTAACCGTAACCGTAAGAACCCGTACCCTATGTCAACCATTTTCACCAAAATTATTGAGGGGGAAATTCCCTGTCACAAAGTCGCAGAAACCGGCGACCATATTGCTTTTCTGGACATCAATCCCATTGCGGAGGGACATACGCTGGTGGTGCCTAAACAGGAGGTGGATTATTTCTTCGACCTGCCGGATGCGCTACTGCAGAGTACGATGGATTTTTCCCGAACCATGGCCCGGGCGATCGATGAAGCCCTTGATCCGCTTCGCACCGGCGTGATCGTGCAGGGACTCGAAGTGCCGCATGCGCATGTTCATTTGATCCCGTTGTATGAAACCCATCAGGTGATGGCACTGGGACACAATGTCTCTGTAAGCGAAGATCGAATGGAAGAGCTGAAAGAGCTGATCAGTAAAGAGGTATCCCTATGAAATTATCCGTACTAAACGGCCCGAACCTGAATATGCTGGGCACCCGTGATCCCGAACAATACGGAACCGATACGCTTGAGGACATTGAACAGCTGCTGGTCGACACCTTCCCCGACGATGAAATGGTTTTCTTTCAGAGTAATCTGGAGGGGGAACTTGTAGAGGCGATCCAGTCTCTTTTGAAAAGCGACGTAGACGGACTCATAGCTAACTTTGGCGGCTACTCGCATACGTCGGTAGCTATTCGCGATGCCCTGGACCTGCTGGAAATACCGATCGTGGAGGTCCACTTATCCAATATTCATGCGCGCGAAGAATTTCGCGAGCAAACGCTCACCGGCAGCGTCGCCAGTGGCATTATTACCGGCTTTGGGAAACACAGCTATGTTTTGGGCGTATATGCCATGGAAAGACTGTTGGGAAACAGCTAAAAGCTGGATACCCTGCGACAAAAGTTATTTATCTCTTACTTTGCCGGACCGGAATAATAATCGTCACAAGGCATTCAGGGTAACAGGCTTTTAAAACGATCGGTTCATGCAGGTTCAGGTTGAGGGGTTTCAAAAAGGCATTCTTATAACGAACATTCACCTTGAAAAAACTTAAAGAACTTCTTTCCGATACGCTTATCTATGGTATCAGCAGCGTGCTGGCTCGATTTATTGGTTACCTGCTTGTGCCTCTGCATACGGATGTTTTTATCCCCTCCCAGTACGGTATCATAAGCCTGGTCTATGCCGGTCTCGCCTTTCTGAATGTGATCTTTACCTTTGGCATGGAATCAGCCTACCTGCGGTATGCCAAGGACCGGGACCTCGCAAAAGATGTGTTCAAAACGCTTCAGACCGGACTCGGGGTCCTTTCTTCTCTGCTTGTGGTGCTGCTGGTATTGGTGGCTCCCCTCTTGATGCCTACCATGAACCTGGAAGCCTCCGGCAATCAGAACCTATACTGGATGATGCTTGGGATTTTGTGGTTTGATACCATGGTGTTGATCCCGTTTGCGGAACTTCGACTGGTTCGAAAGCAGTGGCATTTTGCTATATTTAAAACGGGTAATATCCTGGTTAACGTGGGACTGCAGTTCTACCTTATCCTGGGACTGGACTGGGGGATCGAGGCGGTGTTTTTTGCCAGCCTGGTGGCATCGGGAATTACCGCCCTGGTTCTTTGGGTAGTTACATCCGATATGTTTTCCGGTTCCTGGGATACGCCGGTCCTCCGAAAGGCGCTCCGGTTTGGTTTGCCGTTTGTTCCGGCGGGATTGGGGTTTGTTATCAACGAGACCCTCGACCGTTTTTTCCTTGGTAATTACCTGTCGCAGTCTACCGTTGCGGATCTCTATTCTCCTGATCTGATTCCTGACGATATTGTGGGTATCTATAGTGCCAGTTATAAAGTATCGGTTTTTATGCTGCTGCTGGTACAGATGTTTCGGATGGCCTGGCAGCCTTTCTTTTTGCGGGAGTCCGACGACCCGCAGGCACCGAAAACCTATCGGGATGTGTTTAGGTATTTCAACGTCGTTGCAGCAATCTGCTTTCTGGTTGTAGCATTATTTGTTCAGCAAATTGTCCAAATTAGAATCCCCCTGCTCGACGCCTACCTGGTGGGCGAGGAATACTGGATGGGCCTGCATATCGTACCGGTGCTGCTCGGGGCTTACTGGTTCCACGGATGGTACATGAACTTCTCTGCCGGCATCTTTATCGAAGAGAAAACGAAAGTCCTTCCTGTTATTACACTAATCGGTGCAGGGGTTACAATTGCGGCCAATCTCGCATTTATCCCTTATTTTGGAATGATGGGATCTGCCGCGGCCACGCTTATCAGTTACGCTGCGATGGCGTTGCTGCTCTATTATCAGAGCATAAAAATTTATCCTGTGGATTACCAGCTCCTCCGGGCTTTTGGTATGATGCTTCTTGCCGTTC
This sequence comes from Fodinibius sp., assembly GCF_041642155.1. Lineage (NCBI taxonomy): Bacteria > Pseudomonadati > Balneolota > Balneolia > Balneolales > Balneolaceae > Fodinibius > Fodinibius sp. Next base: position 2,442 of record NZ_JBEPWZ010000149.1, on the reverse strand, counting down.
TCTGTTTGTATTTCCAGCCCTACCTGACCTACTGGGTTCCCGGGGAATGGATGAGCCGTACAATTATGTTAATTATTGGTATAACAGGCTTCGCGTGGCTTTCCCGGCCTACAGGTGAAAAGTAGGTTATTTATTATCCATTATTTATTTCCGGGTGACAAAAGAAGTACCCAGCAGTAAGAAGCTATTATTAAGGCAATCATTAAATAGAGAGGAAATTATTATGGAAGGTAAGGTTGGTATTTTCGTCGATGCAGTAAATGTAACAATGAACGGTGGATTCGGCTTACGATATGATATTTTGCGAAAATTTGCCTGCCGAGACGGTCGATCTCCTTCACGTATGAATGTTTATCTTGGCTATGATCAGGAGAGGGCCATGGAGGATGAGTCTTATCAGGCCAAGACCGAGCGATTCAGCGAGGTGTTACGTGATTTTGAGTACAAGGTCATTGAAAAGCCAATGCAATATTATGAAGATGATGAGACGGGCGAGGTTATTACGAAGTCGACCGTATCAATGGACATGGCAGTCGATATGTTGACACAGGCCGATCAGCTGGATAACATTGTGTTACTTACTAACGACGGGAGCTATGTAAGCGTAGTCAAAGCGATTCAACAGAAAGGTACGCGGGTAGAGCTGGTGGGTTTTGATGATATGCCCTCAGAGCTTCGCAAGGAGGCGGATCTGTATATTTCCGGCTATCTTATTCCCGGACTGCTGCCTATTGAGTCGCCCTATCGATGGGGGGAAGTGGGTTCGCGCGTACGCGGGGTATGCTATGATTTCTCGCATAACGACGGCTACGGCTTCATGCGTTACCTGGTAGCGCTGAACGAGAATCTGTGGATTACGGATTCGCGCTTTGAAGAGTCGCCCTACAAAACGGTATTTGCCCATATCTCACAATTTGAAAGTGACTTTGACACCAGCTTTCTGCCGAGCCGTCATCTTATTTTTGAATTTGACCTGATTGAAAATGACAAGGGACTGGTGGCGGAAGATATTGTGCTTGTAAGCGCGCCATAAAAAAGTAAAAAGTAGTAAGTTTTAGGTAAAAAGTTTGAAGGACCCAGGACTCATCCTACAATAACAAAAAAGGCTCCGCTATGGTCGGCGAAGCCTTTTTTTTAAAATGCAAGTAGTGAAGAAGCCTTACGTCTTCAGTTTATTGCGATTTATTTATCCATCAGCTCGCGGAATTCTGCAAGGACAGAATGCACGTGATCAGCCGATGTGTCCATAAGTTCTTGTTCTTCTGCGTTTAAATCAACCTCGATTATCTGCTTGATGCCCCCCTCGCCCAATTTTACGGGAACGCCCAGAAACAGGTCCTCATGACCGTATTCGCCGTTCAGGTACGCCGCACAGGGAAAGATACGGTTTTGGTCGAGTATAATAGCTTCCACCATTTGTGCTGCAGCTGCACCGGGGGCATACCAGGCTGAGGTTCCCATCAGGTTGACCAGCTCGCCGCCGCCGCCTTTGGTGCGTTCGACAATTTCCTCCAGCTTGTCTTCATCGATAAACTGGGTGACCGGCATTCCTGCTATGGTTGTAAAGCGGGGCAGGGGCACCATCGTGTCTCCGTGTCCCCCCAGCAGCAGGGCCTGAATATCTTTGGGAGATACATCCAGCTCTTCGGCCAGGAACGAACGATATCGCGCGGTATCCAGAATTCCGGCCATCCCCATCACGCGGCTGGAATCCAGTCCACTGGTTTCGTAGGCAACCTGTGCCATTACATCGAGCGGGTTGGAAACGATGACAAGTATCGTGTCGGGGGAATGTTCGATGAGCTGTTCGGTGACCGACTGCACGATGTTGGCATTGGTCTCCAGCAGATCATCGCGACTCATGCCTGGGCGGCGCGGGACTCCCGCCGTAATCACACATACATCGGAGCCCGCCGTGTCTTCATAGTCCACGGTCCCGGTGAGCCTGGTATCAAATTTGTGAATGGGTGATGATTCCCACTGGTCGAGCGCCCGGCCTTTTGACGGATAGATTTTATTGCCGTTTTTTTCCTGTACGATATCGACCATGACGACCTCTTTGGCAAAGTCGCGCTGCGCCACGGCCATCGACACCGTAGAACCGACATTACCGCCGGCACCAACTACTGTTACTTTCATATTGACTAACTATTTTGATGGTTAAAATTTTGTCTAAAGATAATGGTAAAATTCATGAATATCAGAACAGATAATAATGAAAATTAAAAATGAGAAATTAAAAATTATATAAAGAACAAGCGGAAAAGGTTATTCCGTGCTTCAAAATTACCTACAATGATTAATATGTCAATGAAAAGGAAGGAGGGAAAAATTGACGTGATAAGTTTTAAGCGTTAGAAACGAAGAGTTTTGCAATAAATGTTTGACACGAAGATTGGAAATCACCAACCTCCGATAACCAGAAGACTAAGCTTCTCTTGA
>NZ_JBEPWZ010000148.1:0-7073 GCF_041642155.1 Fodinibius sp. | reverse complement strand
TCCCGCTCCACCAGCTGCTTGCAGATGCACTCGAATAAAGTCCAAGTCTTCGTCGTCTAATATTCTAATAGCCTTATCAACCGAAAATTTATCCGGACCCTCTTTTTGTACAACAAATTGATACCCCTCGGTAATAGACTGGTAAGAGGATGTATTGGCAACGAAAGCACTATTTTCAAAACTGTGCTGGAGCATTTTTTGATTCGGTTCTAAGAAAATAGTGCCTGTCATCATTACCGGATTGGGATACGAGGAGGTATGAACATTTGCATATTCGCCATGTGTTGGATGATAAGGCATGATGCCATACGTTCTTTCAATTAGGGATCCCTGTTTTGCAAGTTTTGAAAAATTGGGCATTTCTAATCTTGTTGGAGCTTCGATATGCAAACCATCGATGATAAATAAAATAGCTCGTTCGGGAGTATTTTGTGCCATGCTTTCCTGGTTTGTAAATGAAAATGCAATCATAAAGAATATCAATATACCTTTCATTTTTACTATGTAGTTTTGCCGAAATTGATAGATAAACCTCATATAATAACCCCTGATATTAAAATAGATATATAATCATACGTCCCGCTTGCAATATGAATAACAATAAAAAAATTAGATATAAAATGCATCTGAATTATCAAGTGATATACATTTATATTGACAGCATTCGACATCATTACCTGACCCGATCATATCCTACAGCATTGTTATCATGGAGACCCAGCCTGAGGTTTTTTTCCCGGCATTAAGACTATTTATAGTTTTCAAATTAACTTTAGCAGTGCTATTCACGGGCAATAATCTGAGAGGGGTAATAGTTTTGTGAATCAAAGGGAGGGAGTAAGACAGGTTATCTTATAGAGTGTTACCAGTATGTGTTTGAACTCCTATTTTCTTATACTCCCTAGGACAATTAACAGGAGCAGGCCAGCCCGGATCAATACAGGATTAAGTGGTTTAGGGGGGATCACATTCTGTATTGAAAATAAAGAAGTATGACTATTGCTATAGACCTGTTTTTGATTGATGTATTTATTCTATCGCTTTTAAATAAATCGCCTGAAAAGATATGCATAACGACCTGAACACATTATTTCTGCAAAATAATACGGGAGAGCGGATCGTAGACTCTCTGCCGGTTGCCATCTATATGACTGACACGGAAGGCCGGCTTAAATATTACAATGATTCCGCCGTCAAATTTTCGGGACGAGAACCGAAATTGGGTACGGATAAGTGGTGTGTTAGCCTGAAGCTTTATTATACCGACGGGCGTCCCATGCCACATGATGAGTGTCCCATGGCTGTTTCGCTGCAGGAGGAGAGGAGTATTGACGGTGCCGAAGCAATAGCCGAGCGGCCGGACGGAGAGCGTATTTGGTTCAAAGTTTATCCCTCTCCGCTGTATAATAAGGAGGGGGAACTCGTGGGCGGTATCAATGTGCTTGTGGATATTACCGAACGCACGAAGGCTGAGCAAGCCCTCCAGGAAAGCGAAGAAAAGTATCGGACCATATTTGAGACGATGGATGAGGGGTTTTGTATCATCAAACTGGAATTTGATGATAATAACCAACCTGTGGATTTCTACTATTTGGAAACCAACCCCGCTTTCGAGAAGCACGGCGGTCTTACAGGGGTTGAACAGAAAAGTATTCATGAAGTTCTGCCTACCATCGACGAGAAGTGGATTAAAAGATATGGTAATGTTGTTTTGACGGGAGAGCCGGTTCAGGATGTACTGTATGTTGAAAGTTTAAAGCGCTGGCTTGATATATCTGCCTACCGCATCGGAGAGCGTGGTGAGCAGAAGGTGGCGGTACTGTTTAAGGATATAACCAAGCGGAAGCAGGCAGAATTCAAGCTGCGTAAAAACAGAGACCGGTTGCTCGCCGCACTTGGGATTGATACGGTAGGGGTGCTCTTCTGGGAGATGGAGAGTATAACGATTAAAGAGGTGAACGATGCTTTTTTGGAAATGAGTGGATATGACCGGGAAGAAGCCGTGGGAAAGACCTGGCAGGAATTAACCCCTGAAAAGTTTCATCCTATTTCGAATCAGGCGGTGGACAACCTTAAAAAGAACGGTCATACCAAACCTTACGAAAAGCAATACATACGAAAGGACGGTTCGCGATGGTGGGGGTTGTTTGCCCCGCGTGTGATAGATGAGAACGAGATTGTTGAATTTGTACTTGACATTTCAGAGCGCAAGCACGTGGAGGAAGAGCGGGAGCAGCTCCTCCGGCAGGTGGAATCAGAGCGGGAACAGTTATCAGATATTTTTAAGCAGGCCCCGTCATTTATGTGCGTACTGCACGGCCCGGATCACGTGTTTGAGCGGGCGAATGACTACTACAGGCAACTTGTCGGGGACCGGGAACTTATTGGGAAACCGGCGCGGAAAGCAATACCGGAATTCGAAGATCAGGGTCTTGTCGGGCTGCTGGATGAAGTATATGAGACCGGTGAACCCTTCAGGGGAACCGACATGGAAATTATGCTTCAGCGGCAGCCGAACACTGAAAAACTGGAAAAACGCTTCGTGGATTTTGTGTATCAACCGCTTCGCGATGCGGATGGATCCATTAATGGGATCTTTGTGCAGGGGGTGGATCTGACCGAACGTCACCATGCCCGGGAAGAACTAAAGGCAATAAACGAAACCCTTGAGGAGCGGGTGCAGGAGCGAACAGAAGAGTTGTTGTCCTACCAGTCCCAGTTGCGATCACTGGCATCCCAGCTTAGTAAGGCAGAGGAGAATCAGCGACAGCAGCTGGCTTCCGAAATACATGACAACCTGGGCCAGATGCTTGCACTGGGTAAAATGAAAGCTGATTTGCTGCAGAATATCCCCGATTCTGCTGATTCATCTGGGGCGATTACAGATTTACAGGAAGTGCTCGATGATGCGCTTAGGTATAGCCGGGAATTGATGTCCGAGCTGAAACCACCGCCCTCTATAGATGGCGATATAAAGGCTGCTGCTGAGTGGATAGCTGAAAGGCTGGAAAAACACGGTCTTAAGGTGGACATCAATGATGATGGACGACCGAAGCCGCTTGATGAAGAGGTAAGGATTACCGTCCTTCAAAGTATAAGAGAGCTGCTGTTTAACGTAGTAAAACATACTTCCGAAAAAGAAGCCGTTATTCTTTTGCGAAGAAGCAGAGATCAGTTGCGAGTAACGGTCAAAGATGAAGGAGAAGGCTTTGACCCGGATAAAACGGAATGGACACCGGATAAAAATGGAAATTTTGGACTTTTTAATGTGCAGGAGCGGATAGATCTGCTGGGAGGCGAGGTGAATATAGAGGCCAAACGCGGTGAGGGTACGAAGGTAACGTTAAGCATACCGTTATCCGGGAAGGCTGCAGCGAGAGAGGAGGAAGAGCCGGAAGAAACGCCGGAACCCATACATAAATCAAAAGTACCGCAAGTCGCCCGTGAGGAAAGAATCAAGGTGTTGCTTGTAGACGATCACCAGATGGTTCGCAAAGGGCTTCGAAAGATTATCGAGGATCAGGATGATGTGTTTGTGGCTGGCGAAGCGGGCGACGGAGAGGAGGCTGTATCGTTAAGCCGGGAGACGGCTCCGGATATCGTGCTGATGGATGTAAATATGCCTAAAATGGATGGGATTGAAGCCACGCGCAGAATAACCTCCGAAATGCCGGGGACCCGTATCATCGGACTTTCACTCCACGATGAAAAGAGGGTTATAGAGAAGATGCGAAGCGCTGGTGCTTCGGCTTATCTGACAAAGACGGAAGCATTTGAATCGTTAATTGTGACTATTCGGGCTGAAGCGTCAGCGCAAGGAGAATGAATAGCCTCTTATCTTTTTGTGCATGTTTTGCAATCCCGGAGCAGGGGAGATTTTGACGGCAGCAATCTTGAAAAAGCGAGGCGGAAAAAGGTGAAGAATAGAAGCACCTGAGTGGGGCTAGTTATCGTATAATATGGGTTTTTACCGGCAGTGGGGGAGCTTTATTGTTTTTGCGGCTTTCGGCAGGCAACCTTTGAATGCAAATTCTTGTATAGTCTAATGAAGAGGTGCTGATCAGTTTCCTTATTTTCGCGGCGATCGATATGATATGCAAAGGAGGATATTGATTAAGGAGTAGAGGGGAATAAATATCACAGGTACTGCATATATATACATATAAGGAATCTCGCAGAAGATAGGGACAATTGCACATTCTTATTCCATTGCAATCATAAAAAAATAAATAAGAGGGATTATTATGAGGACAAAAAAAGGATGGTTTATAGGACTGCTTTCATTTGTATTGGTTATTGGATATGCCTGTCAGGACCAACCGGTCGACTCGAATAAATCTGACTCGGGACAACCTGCTGAGCTGCAAAAAATTGAAGGGAGCGGGGCTTCATGGGCGGGTCCCATTCAGCGAAATTTTCGCACTCATCTTAAAGGTGAAAATGAGGTTCCGGCGGTTGAAACAGATGCCCAGGGCCAGGCGATATTCAAAGTTGAGGGTTCCTCCATTCAGTACAAGCTGATTGTAGCCAATATTGAAGATGTTCGAATGGCTCATATTCATCATGCCCCGGCCGGGGAAAACGGGGGCGTCGTAGCCTGGCTCTATCCTTCCGCACCCCCTCCCCAGCTGATCGAAGGACCATTCCAGGGCATACTGGCGGAAGGAACAATTACGGCGGATGATCTTGTCGGATCCCTTGAGGGAGAATCATTGGATGCGTTGTTAGATGAAATAAAGGCGGGAAATACCTATGTCAATGTCCATACTGTGGAACACGGAGGCGGGGAAATCCGGGGACAGATCAAATAATTATTCAAGAGGATAATTATTGGGTAAAGATCGTTATCTAACATTCCGATATGGACATCAGGGTAGTAAAGGGTCGCACGGGATATGAATATAAATATATCTGTCCTCCCGGTTTGCAGCCGGGAGGACAGACTACGTGTTCTTTTTTTAATGGCTTGAATTGATAAAGGTGGTATTCTAAAACCGCTTTGAGGGCAGTGGCTAAACTAACGAAGGCTTCCGGCTGAACACGCTTGCCTATTTATAACTTTCTTTGCGTAAAAATTCGTGATATTTTCCCCGCAGCTTGTAGAAAGGGGAACGCCATAAAAATTAAGAAACACTTTATCCCATGATTTTTTTTCCGGAGGTCTTCTCCACTGTTAAAGACGTGAACGGCTTCTTAGCTGGACCTCGCCGTATAACGGTCTTCCTGCTATTCCTTTTATTATTGATTGCCGTCCCGGGACGGTCGCAAGATACGGAAACACTTGATACGCTGGTGGTCTCGAAAGAGATCGTGATTTCATCGAGCCGGGTCCCCCAGACAGCGGCGGGTTCGGGACGCAATATCACCATCATACCCGCCACAACGATTCAAAGCCTGCCGGCTCACACGGTTGATGAAGTGCTGCGTTATGTGTCGGGTGTAGAAGTACAGTCGAGAGGGGCGTTCGGCACGCAATCGGATTTCAGCATTCGGGGCAGTACCTTTTCGCAGGTGTTGGTCATGATTGACGGAGTGCGGCTTAACGATCCCCTTACCGCACACTTTAATTCCAATATTCCTGTTGCACCTTCCGAAATAGAGCGCATCGAAGTATTGCACGGGCCTGCAGCCGCCCAGTATGGCGCTGATGCGGTAGGCGGCGTAATTAATATCATAACACGAACCTTCGGCCAGCCTGAGGGAGGGGGGGACACAAGTGCCGATGCCGAGGTCGGTTATGGTCAGGATGACCTTAAAACAGGCCGGGCCGGGGTTTTCCACAGCAACAATACTTACCGCATGGGCGGCGGCGGCATGTGGTACCATACGCCCGGGCAGTCGCTGGGGGAAGATTACAGGAACCGTTTTAGCATCGGGAATGCTTCACTCTCAGCCGGGGTTCAGCTGGGGGAGGGATGGGACCTGTCGGCGCGTACCGCCTATGACGACCGTGATTTCAACGCAAAATATTTTTATACCGCCAGTCCCTATGACGACGCAACCGAGCGCGTGACGGCCTGGTGGAACCAGCTTCAGCTTACAAGGCATTCCGGCAACCAGGTTACGACCCTGAAGGGATCGTATAAACATAATACGGATGAATTCGTCTTTAATCCCGATACGCCGGCAAACCACCATGTTACGAAGCTGCTGAATCTGCAGCTCTACCAGTATCGGCAGCTGTCTTCCCGGTGGTCATGGACCTACGGGGCTCAAACCAGCAGCCGGTTTATTCGAAGCAGTGACCGGGGACGACACAACGATTGGCATTACGCCGGTTTTACGATGATGCAGTGGCATCCCGGCAGCCCGTTGACGCTGACCGGCAGCCTGCGGCTCGACCATGATGAGAATTATGGTACGGAGTTGATGCCCCACCTGAGCGCATCCTATGATGTCGGACGATGGATTTTACGGGCTTCCGGGGGACGCAGTATCCGTTCTGCAAGTTATACCGAGCGGTATATCTCCAACAATTTGGACGGTCCGGTTGCAGGGGGACGTAATATCGGGAATCCGTGGCTGAAGGCTGAACGGTCGTGGTCGGGCGAAGTGGGCTTCGACTTGTTTCCGCTGCAAAATGTCCGGTTTTCGGCCACCGGCTTTGTCAGGGCTTCTTCCAACCTGATTGATTACGTACTCACGAACGCGCAGGATATCCGGAACGACGATAACTTACAGCCGGATGCGGATTACCTGTATACCGAAAACCTGAGCAGTGTACGAACGGCCGGCATAGAAATGGAACTCTCGATGCACAGGAAGCTGGGGCGGCGGTGGATCCTCAGGAACAGAGTCGGATATACCTTTACGGATTCCTACAGTGACGAGGGGGTGGCCTCAAAATATGTTTCCAATTATGCCCGTCACCTGGTTAACGGGATGGTCTCATTGCAAAAAGGAGCGTTTGAAACGACTCTGAGCGGACTTTGGAAACAACGCCGGGAAGATAGTGCCGAGGCCATCAGCGCATATAAATCGCCGGAGTACAGCGTATGGAACATAAAAGTGGGCTATGAGCTGGTGAAAAGTATGACGATCGGGATCGAAGTGGATAACCTGTTTGATGAGCG
>NZ_JBEPWZ010000147.1:0-7099 GCF_041642155.1 Fodinibius sp. | reverse complement strand
CCCCGTATATTTGCGTCGACCGATCCAACACCGGCTGTCCCGCAAACGCCTCTCCTTCGGCCGACCAATCGTCCAGGTTCGCGTATTCAAAGTCCAGATTGACCGGTTCCCCGCCTTTTTGCGGGATCACCCCTTCTGCTACCGTCTCCCCGGTGGAGGAGCTGATAATCTCAAACCGGCCCTCCATACCCGCGGCCCGGTGGCCCGGTATGGTGCAGTAATAGGTGTCGCCGGATTCGGCGACAAAGGTGACGCTGGTGGAGGCCCCTTCTTCAATGATCGATTCGCTTTGAACGTCCATGCGTTCCAGGGCAATATCGTGGGTCAGTGTCTCCCCGTTGATGATGGTAATCTGTACTGTTTCTCCTTTTTTGGCCTGCAAAGTCGGGTTTCTGATTCCGTCGATCTCTCCGCCAATACCGCTGTACCCCGTAATGACCGCCTCAAGGGTATACTCGCGGTCTACCTGCTCCGCTTCCACCGTTTGTTTCTCCTCGGAGGGGGACGTTTGTGCCGCACCTTCTGCGGGAAATCCCATAAAAAATAACGCGGCTCCTATATATAAATATACGTATGTATACTCGCAGAAGTGCTTCATGTCAGTGAGGGAACCCCGACCGTTGTATTGTGTAGCATCTTATCAGAGACTTTGCGAAATCAGTCCCGAAGCATCGGGAAATATCAAGGCCTGAGCGCGTTTAAAACTGAAGGATATAAGGCAAATGTGAGGATGTTGAATGTGCGAAAATGCAGAGATTGGCCAAAAGAACGGTTTTGTGAAGGTCTTTATCATTATCCCCGGCTATTTGTTAACGGAATCTCAAATTCCAAGGTACTTTCTCCTATTCAATAATTCAAAAAGTTATTTCAGCTCTTCCCTGACGGTGGGATGGAATCTCAGGGATATAAACCTGTTCTGCGGGTAGAGTAAAAGCTGATCCAACTGCGTACGGGCGCATGTGGGATTCTCATTATATCTCCATTCCAAACAACGCTTTCATGTCTTAGGCGCTAAGCGATTTTGGAAGCCAATCGCACAAGCATTGAATAAATATCATATATAAGAATCCTGTCCATCCAATCCTGCACGGCCGCAGCTTCCGACTGCAGTAACTTTAAATAGGAGTCCCCACCGCTACAAGAATCTCATTTTTTAACTGTCATGCTACTACTCAGTCGATCCACAAAAGAGGCTGACGGATCGGGTAGTTTCGTACGACCTCGGGGGTGGCGGGATCGGGGTTGAGGGTTTTCCACAGTTCGATGTACTCGGGCTTATCAAGGGCCAGCCCGCCAAACAGCAGTGCCGGGTGCCGCACCGGCCACTGCTCGAAATACATCACATCCTCCCCGTAGGGCCAGCTGCTCTTATCTTTTATGTACGGGTACATAAATGCCAGGGCATTACCGATGGTTCTCCCGCCGCGGGTCTCATAGGTCCACAGATCATGCCCGGGACCGGAGATAATGTGAACCAGCGAGGTCATTACATCCAGGTTAAACAGCGAGTAGCCATACGGCTTCGTCCGATCCAGCTCATCCGGGAAGCTCCCGTCCCGGGTCATCTGGTCCGGCAGCAAGGTCTCTTTATACAGTCGGCGGCACTCCTCCAGGACCTTCTCATCTCCCACCAGCCGCGCAAAGGCGCTGGCCTGCAGGGCCCAGGCTGTGCTGTGGTTATTCCCGTGGGTCTTCTCCTCCAGGCCGAAGTCGCTGGTGGTCAGCCACTCCAAATACGCCGAAAACCACTCCTGGAGTCCCGCCGCCGTCTCCTCCTGCAGAGCCCCCAACTCCCCCAGTACCTTGATCGCCTGGGCTACCTCCACCAAATGAATGGTGTCGATAATCCCGATACTCCGGCCTTCATTTCGTCCCTCGATCGCCTGGGAATACTGCAGGTTGGGGTTCATTTTAGTCTCTTCATCGATAAACCAGGCCCGCAGGTGCCTGCTCGCTTCATCCACATATTGTTGCTCCCCGGTCACTTTGAAGGCCGCAACCAGCGCAGGGACCATCTGGCTGAGCCGGCGCATGGCCCGGCGATGGGCCAGAAAGTTATCCGGGTTGCTTTTCCCGTCCCGGCGGATATAGGGTCCCTCCGGGTCGTCCGGGTTCGGCCACCAGTAATCCCCCTCCGAATAATAGTCATGCAGCCCCCCCGGCGCTTCGAGGAGAAACCGTATCGGTGACCGTCACCACCGGCGCCCCGAGGATGCTGTCGGCCGCCGAAAGCACCCGGTCTTGCTCGATGTTGATCAAGTCCACCTCCGGTTCGGGGTTCTTCTCCATGTCCGCGGCGCACCCCGACAGGCAAAACATCACCGCCAGGTAAAGAATCGCTGCGTACACTATTATGTGAGATCTGCAGATATTATTCATCTGTATACATATGGCATAGAAAATTAAAGAATCTTTGCTAAACTACCATCTCATGCCGAACTTGTTCCAGCCTTTGCGTTCTTGGCACCATTATATAGTGCTCATCTTCTTGTGGAGAGCAGCCACTGATATAGATACAGTCCATTCAGCAGGCTAAAACCCGTCGTACCCGGTCCTCCAAAAACTAATTACACTATACAGATAAGCATTTTCTTTTTAATAGCCATTGTTACTGCCGTCCGGTCTCAGGTTCGGATTTCGATCCAGTTCATCCTGTGGCAATGGAAGCAAATAATGTTTGGAAGGATCCACGCTGCGTGTTTCCAGCGCATCCGATCCCGTAAAGACCTCATCCAGCATATCCCGTCTTACGACATCGTACCACCTTTTGTACTCGAAAGAGAGTTCTATTCTCCGCTCTTCCAGTACTGAATCACGGAAGGCCGTTTGAGACAGCCCTGCAGTCAAATCAGCCGGGTAGCCATGAGCATTGCCATCAGCACTTCGAGCCCTGTTGCGCACTTGATTGATATAATCATAGGCACTCTGTGATGGACCGCCATCTCTTTCGTTCAAAGCCTCCGCCGCAATAAGCAATACTTCAGCATACCGGAAAACGGTATAATTGATATCCGACATACTACCGTCCGCGTTAGCGTTACTCCCCGGGAAAAGAGCATACTTCGCAATATGTGGCCTTGGGAAATTATATTCCGTATAGGGTTTCATCTCCCCGCCTATCAACGCTTCTTTTTGAAATCCGACCTCCTTTCGATAATCCTCATCATTGAAACTGTTGAAGACTTTCATAGAGGGGACAAGGACACTCCATCCCTGCTGATCCGCGTCACGAATACCCGTTATAGGTGCCATATAGTCAACATTGGCCGGCCATGATCCGGTTACCCCGCCCAGGAAATCGATGGTAAATATATGCTCCCGGGTATCATGGTTATCGGCATTAAATAACTCCTGATAGTCATCGACCAGATCATAGCCAAACCTGTCCTTATTTTGTATGACATACTCGGCCATTTCTGCAGCCATATCATAATTTTCCCTGGTCAAATAGACCGAAGCGAGCATGGTTGCCGCTGAACCCACGGTGGCCCTGCTTCTGATATCTCCATCATGGGTGTCAGGCAGGTGATCCATCCCAAATTCCAGATCATCAATAATGCCTTCGTAAATCTGATCGGGAGAAGTACTTTCGATATCATTAACTGAATTGGGATCTTCTACATATTGATCTATATACGGCACGGCACCAAATAACCGGACCAAATGATAGTAGGCCAGTGCTCTGGCAAAACGAGCTTCAGCTATAAGCGCATTTTTCCTGTTCTCATCCATCTCCACGGAAGGGATGCCATCAATAGCGTTATTTGATGCACTTATAACCCGGTAGAACTGGGGCCACATGGCCGTAATCATACCGTTGTTGGGATCATGGGTAAAAGTGTTCAAATTAATACGGCGGGAAGCCGTACCGGGATCACCAATATCCCCCATATCACTTAACAGGGAAAGGGTGAGTGGTAACTTTCTGCCATAAAGCGATTCATAGGCCAGTTCGGCATAAGCCCCATTTACGGCATTCTGGGCATCCTGAGCAGTTTTAAAGTAGGATTCCGGTGCTAACAGCCCAACCGGATTTTCCTCTAAATCAGTACAACTACTAATTGATACGATTAAGATTACAAGTGTTATGGCGACGAAATTTAAATTTTTCATATCTGTATAGCTCTATAAATTTTATTTATGACTGGAAGCATCTTAAAATCCAATATCCAAACCAATAGTAAATGATCGTATATTGGGATAACTGGCATAGTTTAACCCGATATTCGTATTGGAATTTTGATAACTGACTTCCGGATCATACCCGGAAAAATCGGTGAAAGTAAGCAAGTTCTGACCACTTGCATAAATTCTTGCCGACCGTACCCTGCTTCCTAACACGCTTGCCGGAATATTGTAACCCAGGGAAATGTTTTTTACCCTCACATAAGAGCCATCTTCGACCCACTGTGAAGATACGATGGCACTGCGTCCCGAGGAAGCCCTCGGTATATTCGTATCGGTGTTATCAGGAGTCCACCGATTGGTCGCTTCCGCGAGTTGATTGCTTTTACCCGACATCCACAACAATTCCATTCTTGTGAAATTAAGCATATCATTGCCCGCTGAAGCCTGAAGAAAAACACTCAAGTCAAAGTTTTGATACTTGAAATTGTTTGTAAATCCCCAGATATAATCAGGATGCGGATCCCCTATAATCGTCTGATCGGAGTTATTAACCGTGCCATCCCCGTTAATATCTTTAAATTTAACGTCACCCGGCTGCTTGTCCGGTTCGGCACTGAAGTCATCTCCTTCCTGGTAAAGGCCGTCAAAAATCCATCCATAAAAAGAACCCACGGGTTCTCCTTCCCGAAGAATCTGGGATTCGGTGGAAATCATATGTCCGGGCGCCTCGCTGTATTTGACATCCCCGCCGGCAAGTTCAGCTATTTTGTTCCGGTTGAATGAAATATTCAACCTTGTAGACCAGGAGAATTGGTCAGTCGTAATATTTTGGCTATTTAACGAGAGCTCAAACCCCTTGTTTTCAATACTCCCGATATTTTGAAGGGATGTTCCATACCCGGAATATTCCGGAAGCGGGATGTTATAAAGCAAATCCTCGGTTTTTTTATTATAATAATCAGCCGTAATATCTATCCGGTCATTCAGCAAACCGATATCAAGTCCAATGTCATATTGCGTGGTGCTTTCCCAAGTCAGGTTGTTATTGGCTACATCCGTGGGACGAATGGCATTCACAGGCTGTCCGCCTACCGTACTGAATACCGGTGAAAACCTTGCCAGCGACTGGTAGGTTCCAATTTCGGTATTTCCCGTAACCCCAAAACTTGCTCTCAGCTTTAAGTTGCTCAGCAGGTCTGAATCCTCCAGAAATTCCTCATTGGAAATATTCCAGCTTGCAGCGCCGGATGGAAAAAATGCCCATTTATTGTTTTTACCGAAACGGGATGATCCGTCGTACCGGCCGGTAAACGTCAGTAAATACTTGTCATCAAAATTGTAGTTCAAACGACCATACCAGGACGCCAGTGTCCATCTTGATAAGTATGAGCTCGGACTTTGAAAGTTTGACCCTCCATCCAAATTCCAAAAGGAGAAACTGTCACTGATAAAGTTTTGGTTACTCGCATTCCATCCCTCCGAGCGGTAATGCTGATAGGAAAAGCCGCCGCTAAAATTAACCGTATGAATTTCTGCGAAGGCATGCTCGTAATTCAGGTAATTTTCATTGATAAAATTGGTGCTTTTGCCGGCATTTATTGCACCGGTGCCACCGGTATTTCGTCCTCCGACCAAGGTCGTTGGCACAAAATTTCCATACCGGCCATTGTTAATGTTAGCTCCGGCAGTAACCCGTAAAATAAGGTCGTCTACAATGGAATATTCCCCGAATACGTTACCCTCGAAACGATCATCAACATTATCTGACTCCCGTTGTGTTGCAACGGCATAGGGATTATCATGAGGGTCTCCTATTCCACTTATTGTGAATTCATTATTTTCATCATAAACTCCCTTTGTGGGCTCAAATTTAAAAGCTCCAGAGATGACCCCGGCGCCTGTTGTTCCACTGCTCCCTTCTTGCGTTCTCACACCATTTTGTTCGGAACGAGCAAAATACAGCTTACCTCCAATCTTGAATTTCTCAGTAGCCTGGATATCAACATTACTTAACACACTCATTCTCTTATAATCTGAATTAATAATAACCCCTTGCTGGTCATACAGATTACCAGAAACATAATAATTTACCTTATCCGTACCTCCAGAAACGGAAAGCTGATAGTTTTGCAAATAACCGTCCCGAAATATTTGGTCCTGCCAGTCAGTACCCTCACCCAGGGATGAGGCATCAGGATAAGGCACGTTATTAGCATCTCCACCTCCATTGAGATGGAGATCATTCATAAACGATCCGAACTCAGAGGCATTCAGCAAATCAAGCTGCTTTGTTGTTTGCTGAAATGAGTTCGAGAGTTTTAAGTCGATCTGGGTATCTCCCTCATAGCCTTGTTTTGTGGTTATCAATACGACACCGTTTGCTCCCCTTGCCCCATAAATAGCAGTCGCAGAGGCATCTTTCAACACTTCAATTGATTCAATATCTTGAGGCGGTGGAGGCGTGCTTCCGGGAAAGCCATCTACGACATACAATGGATCGCTACCGGCATTAATGGACGTACCGCCCCGGATCCGAATCCTATACCCTGTTCCAGGCTCTCCACCATTAACACTTTGTACCTGTACGCCCGAAATTTTTCCCTGAATGGCATCGGTCATGCCCTGGCTGGGATATGTATTAATCTCGTCGCTTGAAACCGAGGAAATGGATCCCGTTAAATCACTTCTCCTCTGCTCTCCATATCCGACAACCACCAGCTCCTCGCCTGCAATGGTCTGCGGCTGAAGGGCTATGTTTAATTCTTCTCTGCCGTTAATCGGAATTTCCTCCCGCTGGTACCCGATATACGTGAACACCAGCGTATCCTGCAAAGAAGATACGGTCAATTCGTAGTTTCCATTTTGATCAGTTGAAGCTCCCGTAGAGGTTCCCTTTACCAGTATGTTTACGCCCGGCAGCGTCTCGCCCGACTGGGCATCCGTGACCGTTCCCGAAATCGTTTCCTGTTGT
>NZ_JBEPWZ010000146.1:0-7121 GCF_041642155.1 Fodinibius sp. | reverse complement strand
AGGGATTGTACCGGACACCTGTTCAAAACTCAGTCCCCCGAGGCTCCTGATGGACGGGGTTAGCAGGATGGTCGTCAGTTCGTTAAACAAAAATTCGGGCGATATCCTGGACAGCATCACCGTAAGCGTCCGGGCCGCATAATTGCTATAGGTGGTGGCACTGACCAGAAAGTTGACCAGCATCGAATAAAAGACAGTAAAGAAAAGCCAGATGGCCAGCGTACATAAGGCGGAGGTCGATGACTGGCGAAACACAATGGAAAAGGTGATCCCGAGGTTCAGCCAGAAAGCGACATAGATGCAGGTGAAAACCAGGAATGCAATAATTCGCACCAGTTCTTCTGCGGCGGGAGCCAGTCCGATATACAGCATGCCCAGACCCAGCACCAGAAAACCCAGGGCAAAAATGAGGGCGAAAATCACGATCAGGGCCCCCACAAACTTGCTGTTGATAAAATAATCCCTGGGGATCGGCTGGGAGATAACCCGGCTCAAGGTCCCTTTGTCCCGCTCAGAGTTTACCGCATCAAATCCCAGGGCAATCCCGACCAGCGGTCCGAGAAAGCCGATAAGCGTTATAAACGGGGGGAGGTTATTGATTGATTCGGTAAATAT
The DNA here is from genome assembly GCF_041642155.1 of Fodinibius sp. Classification (NCBI taxonomy): domain Bacteria; kingdom Pseudomonadati; phylum Balneolota; class Balneolia; order Balneolales; family Balneolaceae; genus Fodinibius; species Fodinibius sp. Next base: position 6,506 of record NZ_JBEPWZ010000146.1, on the reverse strand, counting down.
CTTCAAATAGAGAAACGTGGTGTCCGCACTGAGCTGGGCCGGGTTATCCTGAATAACGGATAATATCGTGTAGATGGATCCGCTGGTCGTCAATACGATCAGGGCGACGAGGATGATAAACCGCCAGCTTCTGACGTGATCCGAAATTTCCTTTTGTACCATCACCCAGAACGGTCTCACGGTATCGGTATCCATGGTCATTGCTTTACTCCACCTCCTTCGAAATAATGTTGATAGATTTCGTCCAGTCCGTATTCTTTATACCAGAGCCGGTATAAATTTCCGCCATTACGCACCACCGCTTGCGAAATCAGGGGGGCCGCCTCTCGCCTTCCCTTTATCCTGATGAGCCCTCCATCCATCTCAACATGTCGTATCGTTTCCGTTTGCTTCAATTCACTGATCAAGCCATCGGTCACGGGATCGACTTCCGCCGTAATGGAGGCCTCCCGGCCGCCAAACAGCTCATTGGCCAGCTCGTGGATATTCCCCTCCGCCAGCAGCTGTCCCTCTACCAGTATACCTACCCTGTCACATATCTTCTGGACCTGGTGCAGAAGATGGGAACACAAGAGCACGGTAATACCCTGTTCTTTGCTCCAGCTCCTGATCATATCCAGGAACTCGTTAATGCCCTTGGGATCGATGCCGATGGTGGGTTCGTCAAGCACGATGATTTCCGGGCCCGTGATCAGCACATCGGCCAGGCCCAGCCGCTGGATCATTCCCTTGGAGTACGTCTTTGTTTTCTGATCTCCGACTGCTCCCAGGCCCACAATATCCAGCAAATCCTGGGCGGATTCGACCGCTTTCTCCCGGGGAACCCGGTTTAACATCGCCGTATAGACCAGGCTTTCCAGCCCCGTACTGTTTCCGGAAAAGCCCACCTCGTCGGGCAGGTAGCTGGTGACAGTTTTTACCCTGATCGGTTCCGATGTCGCATTGTATCCCTTGACCGTAACCCGGCCCGAGGTCGGTTCCGTAAGTCCCAGAAGCGTCAGGATAACGGTCGTTTTTCCCGCACCGTTGGGACCCAGCAGTCCATAGATCTCTCCTCTTTCAATCTCCAGGTCCAGCTGATCCACGGCCCTGGCATCCCGGTAATCCTTTACCAGATGTTCAATCCTGATTATGGGATCGCTCATGGCTATCTCCTCCCGTATCTTTTAAACAGGAAAGCAATTCCGCCGACTACAACAAGGATGATAAAGATCCCCGCTGATCCCCATACGATTGATTTGCTGACGGTTACCCGGAAGGTGGCCTCCGATGAGGCCTCCGGGGTGTCGGCGTCTATCTGCAGCCGGTAATCACCGGCAATGGCTTTGCTGCTGGCGGCTATGGTCGCATCTACCGTGGTGGTTTTCCCCGGGCCCAGGCGGGTTACCTCTTCGTTCTCAAAATCGACCTTCCACTCAGCGGGTGCCGAAGCATTGAGCGAGATATCCCGCAGCGGGACCGTGCCGCTGTTTTCCAGCAACAATTCGATTGTTTGCTCGCCCCCGGCCGTTACCTCCGTGCTCAGCCGACTGGAAGGGGTTGACAAATTTAAATCATACTTACCCTTTATAACCGCCTCCAGCGTATCCCGGGCCGAAGTACTGCCGGAAGTGGCCCGGATGACAACCTCGCTGGTATCGGCCTCTGTCTGCTCGGGCGGGGTTACCTGCACCGATATATTCTCGCTCTCGTTCGAGCCGATCGCAACCGAAGTGGCATAGTTGCCTCCCACACGGAACCGTACATCCCAGCCCGGCGGGGCTGCGGACGAGAGGGCGTAGTTCTGCTCCCGGGCAGTCTGGTTGTTCAACGTGAAATTATAATTGAAATCGGAATCGGCATATCCCTCCATGTTAGCCTGATCGACTTGCATTTCGGTCCGGAACACCCCCTGCTCGGTAACCTGAACATTCAGGGGCAACAGGAATTCCATGCCGCTGTCGGTCTCGGCAAATAACTCGAAAGTGTAATATCCTTTGCTGATTTTGAGTGGGACGTTCAGCTTGAGCTCAACCTCTTTGGCATTTTCCGATTCAAATGTTTTTGGTTTTACCGCGATCTTTTGGATGCTGTTGGTACCCGCCGTCAGGGAGGGTTCCCAGCTGTTGGGCACGCCCCGCAGCGAAAGATTTACATTTTGTATCTTTTCTGTCTCGTTAATGATTTCAATATTGTATGTCAACGTTTTGCCCGGCGTTACAGACTGACTCGTATAGGCCGTATACAGCAGAATCCCCTGATCGGGAGGCGTGGCAAGAATCAACAACGGAGACAGAAAAAGGGTGAGCAAAAAGACAAGTTTTCTAAATACAGAACCTTTTTTTTCCATATCTAAAACAGATCTTCTTATTTTGTATGTAGACGTATATGATAAGTTTTAACTATTATATACGAACATCTGAATTATTTATTATGTGATTAAAACTGATAACCTGCAGGAAGCCCTTGTAAAACCAGTCCTGAAGTATCGGGAAAAGCCATGGCCAGAGGGAGGATGGAATAACCCATACGCCAGAATTTCAACCGACCGATAACGCCGACGTTGGACAAAAGACGGTTTGGCAAAGGCTTCTGTTGATATAAGCACGGAGGCTACCGTATCAGGTTTTCCGGATTCAGTCCCTTTAAGTCATCCGCGATAAAGGTGCGTCCCTCTCTCACTTTCTCCCCATCCAGATACACATCGGCGCCGATACAGACCAGGTCCCAGTGAATGTTGCTTTCGTTTCCATTGGGAGCTATTTCATAATCGTTACCAAGTGTCAGGTGATTGGAGCCGTAGATTTTTTCGTCGAACAGGATATCATACATCGGCTCTTCGATTACGGGATTGAGTCCGAAGCTGAACTCGCCAAACTGGCGCGCGCCGGCATCGGTATCCAGGATCTCCTCAAGCGCCTCGTTATTGGATGAGTCGAAATCGACCACAACCCCGTCGCGCACTTCCAGCCTCACAAACTCAAAAGGCTTGCCCTGGTACACCGAAGGGGCATAGCTGATATGTCCGTTTACGGATGAACGTATGGGCGAGGAAAAAAGCTCTCCGTCGGGGATATTGCGCTTGCCGAAGCAGGGAATCCAGGTCTGATCCCTGACCGAAAACTCGATGTCGGTTCCCTCTCCCTTCAGCCGAATGTGATCCGTTTGCTCCAGCCGGTCCTGCAGCGGTTCCATGGCCTCGGCCAGCTCGTCATAGTCCAGCAGGCACGCTTTATAATAAAAGTCCCTAAATTTTTGCGTCGGCATCCGGGCGTTCATGGCAAAAGCTTCGGAAGGATAGCGTAGTACCACCCAGCTGGTGTTGTTTACGCGCTCCTTGAAATGGACCGGATCGGCAAAGTAATCGGCGTATGCTTTATTTGCTTCCCTGCTGACATCCGCCTGCTCATATATATTCAGCGAGGCGCGTATACCGACGAAGGCATCCATCTGCTTCATCAGGGGAAGCTGGTCTACCTCCGCCTGATTCTTCCAAAATTCCTTGTCACCGGTTTCAGCGAGCATACGGCGAATTTCGGCATCCTCTATCCGGATAAAGGGATGGGCGTTCATGGCCCGGACCTCTTCGACGAGTGCCCGCAGCAGGCCGATTCCATTGAGTCCCACCAGCTGGAGCATCACATTTTGTCCCTCTTCCAGCTCACAGCTGAAGGTTAATATTTTTTGAGCTAACTGCTTGTCTCTTTCGTTATACATATATGCTATTATTAAATTTAAAAAATCATTTTTTTAACGTTCCGCAAAATAACAAGCTATTTCCCAAAGTACACCAAAATTAGTTAAAAAGAGGGCTTTGAATAACTCAACGAGGCCTTTGAAAAACCAGTCCCGAAGCATCGGGAAATACCAACCCCTGATTGATTCCAAAACCGGAGTGTATATATAAACGATACATGAGGATTTTGAAATCGCGAAAATGTAGAGATTGGGCAAAACAACGGTTTTGCAAAGGCCTCTCAACATTAATAATCATACTCCCATTGCATATCAATCCCCTGGCGGTTGTCGACCCCCTGACTCAGGATAAGCCGTAAGTTCTCTTTTAAGTAATATTCGAGATAAAAACCGGTCGTCGGAGTTGACCCGGTAATCACATTCTGTATCGCAAAAAACACTTTGGGATTGATATACCAACCCGTGCTGATCGAGGTGCCGCTCTCCCCGCCTACACGGGTATTTTCAATACGCACCACATCGATGCCGAGGTGACGCGTTGCCAGCGACTCCACCCGGTCCATCAGCACATCCAGAGCAAAATCAGCGGCCGTATTACTGCTGCTGGTACGCGCTACGCTCTGTTCTGCGGGATTAAGCTTGTAGAAAGGCTGTCCAAACAGCGTATAGCTGATAATGCCCGCCAAGTCCATCGGGGGACTGCTTTCATACTTGAACTGGGGGTCTTCTACGGTGCCTTCAATAATGTACCATATCTTGATCTCCTGATCGGTCTGCGGCGGCTCATACAAGGTCCTTATGTTAACTTCGGGGTTATCGACCGGCCCCGCAAATGCCAGGGCCCCCTCTTCCAGCTCAAAGCGTTTCCCCAAAGGCTCCGCATAGCCATCGGACGTGTTCAGGTTACCAAACATCTGCAGGTCGCCGCCGGCATCCTTTAACAGGTCAATTTGTCCCTCCAGTTCCAGCTCCATCGCCAGGTAGCGCTGGTTACGCACAAAAAACCGGCGATTGAACCCTACATCCATATCCAGGCTCAGCGAATCGTACAGGCTGATATCGGGTTCCGGTGCCACGGTTGTGTCAAGGTTCACCGCTTCGACCGATTTTTCGCCAAAATTGTCCAACTCCACAAACCCGTTGATGACATCCAGGGTTCCGCTTAAACTGGGTTGTGACACGCTCCCCCCCACAACCACATCGAGATTAATAATCCCGTTATACTCCTCCGTATTGGCCACCTTAAAATTTTTGGCACTGATATTCATCTTCACAGCACCGGGTACCAGTTCACTGAATGCCACGGTTCCCCCCGCATTCAGGTCTCCGCTCCCGCTTTTCATGCTGAGCCTGCTCAGTTCAATCTCACCGGGTTTGAACCGGATTGTCGAGACAATATTATCCAACCGGATATTCGCCGGAACCACTCGTAAGGCTCCTTTCTGCAAACTGAATTCCCCCGATGTTTGCAAATCGCTGCGGGGACCTTCTATGTCAACCATTCCGTCCACGCGTCCCTGCAAATTGCGCACCATGTCCCGGTTCAAAAAATCATTCAGGGCTTTCAGGTTAAACTGGTTGGTCTGTACCTTCACCGAAAGGCTATCTTCGGGACCGGGCAATCCAACGTCCCAGCTCCGCAAATTTACATCCAGCGGCATCCGGGCGTCGACCTGCAGCGCTTTCTGATTAAGAGAGGTGAGCGAAGCATTCAAATTGAGGTTCGATTGCGTGTGCTGGTATTCCAGGGAAGCGACAAGCGAATCAATGGGCACCCCCGAAAGCATTGCCTCTTTGAGATGAAAAGTGGCTCCCATTTTTGGCTCCCCGGCTTCTCCTTCCAGGGTTCCCTCGAATTGCAGGATCCCCTCCGTATTTTCATATCCGGCCTGCTCCAGCAAGGTTTCAAAACGGCCTAATGCAATCGCATGCAGTACCAACTTTCCGCTTACCGGCTGTTCAAAAAAGCGTTCTTCCAAAAGCTCCGGGTTCTCGGCCCTGAAGGGAATATCCAGATCTCCTTCGGCGATGAGCTCCCCTCCCTGGTGCAATTCCATCAAACCTTCAAGTCGCCTATTGTCAATATCGGCCTGCAGCTTGAACGTATCCAGCACCGTTTCCTCGTATTGTACATTCGACATCAGCAGGTCCCCGGTAGCCACCAGACTCGTATCCGTCCGGTCTGCACGAAACTCGCCCATAAGCACTCCGTCGAGATAGGATTTATCCAATATCGCATCCTGGATGGCCTTCAGGTTCAATTTCTGGGCTCGGAAATACCCCTTTTGGTGCAGCGAATCAGCATGGGGTACCGCCAGCTCCATATAAGACGATCCGTCGCCGGAACGGATATGCAGGGTATCCGTCTGCAAGGTGCTGTTGGACCATGCGACATGAAACGGTTTTTGCAACGACAGCGTACGCAAACTACTCGTCAGGTCGAAGGTGTTCATTTCCATCATCAGTGAATCTTCGCTCACCCGGTACGCACCTGCCTGCTGAATGCGGTTTTGGTGCCGGCCGGCGAGCTCAAGTTCATACGTGCCGTTAAATGCCGCGCCCGACCGCTGTCCTTCGGTTTTCAGCCTGATATTTTGCAAGTCAAGAGACGCAACGACCGGACGAACAATTTCAAAGTCCGCCATATATTCCGGTTCTTCGGAAAGCCCGAAGCGAAGTCCCCCGGATACCTCCGGAGCTGTAAACTGGTTATCATAATTTACCTCCTCGAGATCGGCTTTTCCCTCGAATACCATCAGATCCTGCCCATTGGGCGTCAGTTTACCGTTTATGCTGCCGGCAGCCTGCAGTACGTCCACTCCGGCAACAGG
>NZ_JBEPWZ010000145.1:0-7177 GCF_041642155.1 Fodinibius sp. | reverse complement strand
TGCCCTTGCTGAAGTCTACGCAGCTGAAGATGCCAATGAGAAGTTCGTAAGGGACTTCGTGGCGGCCTGGGACAAGGTTATGAACCTGGACCGTTTCGACCTGGACTGATTTCAGCTGCGATGCTCGTGACAGACATACATCATTACTGTATATTATGGTAAGTATAGAGGATCCCGAGCAGCATAGGGGGTTCTAATTAATCTGATTAGGCAGTCTGGTTACGGGCTGCCTTTTTTATTTTATCGAAGCCTTGTACCCGCACCATCACCTGGGGTCAGCCATCCGAAATGACGCTGAAACTGATCGATGCAAAGGAGCATTCAGGCCGGATACTGGCCGCCCTGGATATATTGCCGGAGGTTGGTGATTTCTCCTTTTTGCTTGGAGATGATCGCCTTTACCAAATCCCCGATAGAAATGACGCCGACGACAGAATCATCTTCCATAACAGGGAGATGACGAATTTTTTTGTCGGTCATAATGGACATGCAAGACTCCACGGTATCCCGGGGACTGACATTATAGACGCTGCCGGTCATAATGGTATTGACCTTCGTCTTTTTGGAAGTCCGCCCTTTTAAAATAACTTTACTGCGGTAATCCCGTTCACTCAGAATACCCAGCAGCTGATCTCCGTCCATGACGACCAGTGCTCCAATGTCAAGTTTATCCATTTTTTCAATGGCTTCAAACACGGTTTGATCTGCGGAGATACTGTAAACCTCATATCCCTTGTTTTTTAAGATATCCCTGACGAGCATATAAACCTCTTTTTTTAATGGATAAATGAAATAACAAGAAGTATTATAACATATATCTTAGATTAATACACATCAGATAAACAATTTTATGAATCGAGCGTTAAAAGAAGCGTTAATAGATCATTTACTACAATTCATCACCGAAGATCGCTGGCAGCGCATTAATGAAGTCCTCGGACAGCGCACGCGTTTTTTGTCCGTCGTGCTGGAAGATCTCTATCAGCCGCATAATGCCAGCGCCGTCTTGCGAAGCTGTGACTGTTTCGGAATACAGGATGTGCACATTGTTGAAAACGAAAACAATTTTAGTCCCGCTAAAGGCGTGACGATCGGCTCCGACCAGTGGCTGTCATTGCACAAGTATAACGATGAGGGGGAAGGTGTTGAAAACACCCGGAAGTGTTACCGGCAGCTGCGGAGGGAGGGATACCGGCTGATTGCCACCACGCCCCACGAGGATGATGTGACGATCGATGAAATTCCACTGGATCAAAAGACGGCCCTGGTATTCGGATCCGAATTAACGGGACTATCCGGTTTTGCCCTTGAAGAAGCGGACGGTTATGCCCGGATTCCGATGGTGGGCTTCAGCGAAAGCTTCAATATATCCGTGAGTGCGGCGCTTTGCCTGTATGAGCTGTCCACCCGGCTGCGCAAAGAGGGAGGGGGATGGATGCTCAGTGAAGAGGAAAAGATTGACTTGCAACTGGATTGGATACGGAAATCCGTTCGTGCGGTTGACAAAATAGAGGAGCGGTGGAGGATGCAGGAGTCTTGAAAAAGGAGAAGTAAAAGCAGAAAGTTTGGAAGCTAAACAAAGGTTGGTCCGCAGATCTGCACAGACAGGAGCGGATGATAACTGACCTAATCCATGGATCGTTCGCTGGATTCGGCTTTTTCTTTGTACACAGCGTATTCTTCAGGAGACACATCAACAAAAAGAAAATGAAGGGGATCGACAGGTTCGCCATCCTGGTGTACTTCGTAATGCAGGTGGGGGCCCGATGACAATCCCGTGTTTCCAGTATAGGCGACCAGTTCACCACGTTTGACTCGCGTGCCGGGGCGGACGTCTTTGGCGAAAGAGGAAAGATGGCCATAATAGGTTTCATAGCCAAAGCCGTGGTCGATTATGAGCAGCCGCCCGTATGTGCCTTTGCGCGAAGCGTGTTTGACGACCCCGTCGCCGGTGGCAAAGACCTTGCTCCCGACGTTGGTATTAAAATCAATTCCCCCGTGCTGGCGCCGGTACTTCAGGATAGGGTGATATCGCTTTCCGAAGCCGCTGACAATATCGCCTTCGGTCGGTTTGATAGCCGGAACGTGGATCATTTTTTCCTGGTTTTCGTTGTAGGTCGACTTAATATCATCGAAGCTCGACTGCTGAATATTGATGCTTCGTTCCAGGCTTTCGAGGTCTTGAGCGGTCTCTTTTAAAATATCTGCCGTTTCTTCGCTATGAATATCGAACTCACTATAAACATCAGCACCGCCGGCACCTCCTTTTCGCTCATCGAGAGAGATGCTTTCCATCCCTAAAAGGGAGCGGTACATTTCGTTGTCGACTTCCGCAAGCTGATCTACCTGCCGGTCGAGATTGGAAATACCTTGTTGGGTAATTCTTAATTGCTCCTTAAGGGCAGCGTTTTCCGCCTTGAGGGCAATTTCGGCTGGCGTTCCAATCGAAAAAGAAAGAATGGAGATTCCGATTCCACTTAAGACCACGCCGCATAAAAGCCAAACGGAAGCGGTATAGACAATTCGTTCTAATTTGTTGTATTTGACGGGCACAAACTCGCAGTTTTGCTCGTCATAATAGTAATAGTTTTTTAAGAACATGTTAATTTAGCTGGAGCCGCGTATTTTCCCGGGGAAAAAAGTAACTGTAAACCTTGTGACTTTAAATGGGGTAATTATAGGCATTATAAGGTTTAAAATCAAATGATTTAAGATCCTATTCTACATCCCCTTCGAAGTACTCGATGGCGCTGCGGGGAGTACTGGTTCTTTTTTTCTTTTCCGCAATGTGTTTTTTGACCTTTCCCTGGAACGCTTCGGCGGCATCATAGCCATAATGGCGCAGTAGGTAGTTCATGGCAATGACTTCCGCAATAACGGTTATGTTTTTCCCAGGGGTTATGGGCAAGTTGATAAACGGGATATCAATATCCATAATGGAGGTCGTATCTCTGTTCAAGCCCGTGCGCTCGATATTCTGGGATTCTTCGTCCCACAACGAGAGTTCAAGCACCACCTCCAGCCGCTTTTGATAACGGATAGCGCGAACGCCAAACATCGACATGATATCGATGATGCCGAGCCCGCGTATTTCCATAAAATGTTTGTTCATCTCCGTGGCGGAGGTCATAAGCACGTTATTCTTCTTGGTCAGTACAACCGCATCGTCAGACACCAGCCTGTGACCGCGTTCAACCAGGTCGAGGGCTACTTCACTTTTGCCAATACCCGACTTGCCGACAATAAGGATGCCTACGCCATAGACATCCACCATGGAGCCGTGTACGATCGTTTGCAAAGCGAACTGATCTTCCAAAAATTCCCGGAGCAGCTGTAAAAAACGGGTGCTTTCGAAGGGCGTACCATATACGGGAATACCGGCCTCCCTTACCATAGTAAGCAAATGATCCGGCAGACCGTTGCTGTTTGTTATAAAAAGCACCGGGATGTTAAACTGCACGAGGTTCTCAAAAGCAGCTTTCTGCTCTTCTACCGTAAGACTTTTCAGGTAACGGCTTTCAGTGTTGCCGATAACCTGTATTCGCTGGTGCGTAAAAAGTTTAACAAAGCCAGCTAACGCCAAACCGGGGCGGTGAAGGTCCGCCTCGGTGACGTATCGCTGTTCGTTATCGCATTCGGCCACAAGCGTGTTAAGCTCGATATTGACACGTTTACGGAGTCGCTCTACGAGATACGCAACGCTTATTTTTTCCTTTTTGGGAATACATTTATGTGGACCGAAAGGCATAACTCAGGGCGTTAGCGTTGGTGAAGGGTAATGTCTTTATATTTTTTCAGTTGTCGCGCTATATTATCAATTACCATATTAATAGCCTGTTCATAAGAAGAAGCTTGTTCTTTAGCATTTAATAATTTCTGAGGTACTTTTACATTCAGTTCAGCCTGCTGGGGATTTTCGTCATCAGCTACCGGCTGTAAGATGATGTCGCAGGTAATAATACGATCATAAAATTGATCTAACTTTTGAACGGCATCTTCAGCATAAGCGTGAAGTTCTGATGATGGATCAAAATGGCGTGCTGTGAATGTAGTTTTCATAATGAATCCTTTTGTTAAGTTTAAGTTTTAGCTCGTGGATGTGCTAATTCATAAACACTTTTCAATCGTTCAACGGACGTATGCGTATAAACTTGTGTTGCTGACAGATCAGCATGCCCCAACAGTTCTTTAATTACACGGATATCGGCGCCATTGTCAAGCAAATGGGTCGCGAAGCTGTGCCGGAGAACGTGGGGACTTTTCTGGGTGACTTCACTGGCGCGCTGCAGGAAATCCCTGACCAGCCGCTGCACAGCCCGGTCGTAGATCCGCTGTCCCCCTGCAGCAAGGAAGACGGCCTTTCGAGCGTCAGCATCCGTCTTCTTGCCGTAGAGTTCCGCTTTGGTATCGAGGTGCCGCTCTATCGCTTCCTGTGCGCGGGCGCCCATCGGAACGATGCGTTGCCTGGATCCTTTACCCGTCACTTTTATTTGCCTGAGACCCTGGTTGATGTCCTCTTCATTCAAGCTTGTCAGTTCATTGAGACGGATACCCGTGCCATACAGAAGTTCGAGGATCGCCCGGTTTTGAGCAGAACGCGGGGTGTCGCCGGAAGCCAGCTCCATCATCCGCTCGATGTCGGCCGCAGAGACCGTTTGGGGGAGCGGCTGGTCTTTTTTAGGAACAATAAGCAGATGGGCCGGATTCTGTTGCACAAGTCCCCGTTTAAAACAATACTTGAAAAAAGAGCGAACAGTTGCCACTTTACGTGCGATAGAGCTTTTAGCCAGTCCCCGCTCAGAGAGCTCACCCAGCCAAAGCCGTATCGTTATGCGCTCAATGCGGTTGATATCGGGAACCTCCCGGTCAAAGTGAGCCTGGCAAAATGCGAAAAATTGCTCCAGGTCGTTTTGATACGAGGTAATGGTGTGCGGGGAAGCGTTTCGCTCGACATTTAAATAGCGAAGGTATTTGTCAATAGCATTCTTCATCTTCCTGCAATATGGACACTTTAGGGATAAAAATAAACATCAAGTTTTAAGATTGTAGGATCATCATTCTTACTATTTTTTTGAATGACCAAAAAAGTAGCCAAAAAACCCACCGGCTGGTGAAAACTCAGGAATCAGCTATAGCCGGTGCTTCGGAAAATAATTTAACTTATTCCGAAATTCGCGGAGCTTCAGACAGAAATTATTTTCTATCCTCCGCCCCGGTTATAGCTACACAGATCCCTGGTTTTCAAAGGCCAGTCCTATTTTTACAGTTTTCGCTCTTTCCACGTCGGCGAATTTTTCATCATATAATCCTTCAATACTTGTATAGCCAATACCTGGAACCAGCCGACCCCGAGGGGATGGAGGGGGACATAAAACATACTCCAGTTGAACCAGCGATTAACGATAAAGCGCTGGGTAAGTGCCAGAAGCAACACCGCTGTACAGAACCCCTGCAGTATTGGTGGTTCCTCCCAAAAGAATAGCAGGGGAAGAGCGAGGAAAGGGAGTACATAGGCCACCCCCTGCAGGAGCCCCATTACGACAAACACAGGAAGGTTATACCCGAAACCAGCAAGGAAATTTTTCCGGAGTCCCTGCCAGAGCTCGCTGTGCGACCGGTACATCCGGCAGGTAACTACGTCCCGGCCGTGGTACATATTCATTGTATAGCCGGCCTGTTTTATGGTTCGGGCCAGGCCCACATCCTCGACAATCATGTCCTTAACGGATTGATGTCCCCCAACCCTCTCATAACTACGGCGCTTGAAAGCCATAAACTGTCCACATGCCGCGGCAAAGAGAGGATCCACATACTTTCTGAGGAACGGGGGAATCCATTTTGGGGGACGGCGGACGTAACGGACCGGCAGCAGGGTGAGGAGGGCCATGTAGATGAGCGGAATTACCGTTTTTTCCCAGAACGATCCCAGCTGCTGCGAAGGCCAGAGCGTTATGAAATCCAGGATATCCTGTCCCATTGCACGAACGGTTTTAGCCACGGCAGCAGGTTCCAGCCAGGTGTCAGCGTCTATAAAAAGAAGAATCTCCTCACGGGAGGCTTCCGCGAGCTGGTGACAGGCCCACGGCTTGCCCAGCCAGTCGTCGGGTTTCGGACGTCCGGGCAGGACCGTCAGTTTCTTCGGGAACTGATCTTCCAGGGTAGCAAGGATGTCCGGTGTCCCGTCGGTAGAGCTGTCATCCAGTACATACACATGGTAGTCGGGATACTGTTGGCTGACCGCGGAGCGGACACAGCGTTCGATGGATACCTCCTCGTTACGGGCGGGGATGCAGATACTTACTCCCGGGGACTGCCGGGCAAAATAGCCGGGGGGCACGGGCTCCAGCGGTTTGAAATCACGCCTGTTCCGCAGTAAAATGGCCGTGGTGATCGCAAGGTAACCCAATGCTATGTAAAATAATATCAGCATACTTAACCGGAATTATTCATGAATACTATGGAGTGATTCGTAATCCTGTTCATTTTCTAAAGCCTTAGGATACCATACGGTCATTTTTTTGAATTATGAACATGAGGACTTCGAAATTTGCTCCTGTGCTGCGTTGGATTGAAAATGGATGCTCAAGGTACAAAGGTATCTCTCCGCCTCCATTTCCATTCTGCCTTGCTCATAACCAAATTTCTTTGTGAATAATCCAGGATAAAAGGTAGCAGGGAAAAAGGGAAGATCAAATTGTGCTTTGGATACGTTTACAGCTACAAAACATTTCTTTGCTGTCTTTTTTTTATTTACAATTACTTATTACTTTTTTCGACGAAGGAAAAAGTAATCAAAAAATGAATCACCGGCTGGTGAAAAATCAGAAATCAGGTTTCACCGGCGCTCTGGAAAATAATTTAACTTGCTCCGAACCCCGCGGAGCTTCGGACAGAAATTATTTTTGGTCCTCCGCACCGCCTCTGCGTAACTATATTCCTGATTTTTCAAGGCCGGCCTTTTTCCTGTCGGAAGTGAGGAAATTTCTACATTGAGGCTTTGGGGATTATATTTAGCTTTAAGGGTTATATTTATATGCAGGCATGATTCTGTCTAAAAACTTTCACCCCGATCTATGAATATTATATCCGATCCATCCCGGGATACCCGCGCGACCGGCCAGCCGCCGGGGGGCTATGAGTGGTGGTACTTTGATGCGGTCTCCGACGACGGCCGGTA